>JAAHGR010000084.1 GCA_010672425.1 Symploca sp. SIO2E6 | reverse complement strand
GAATTAAGTAATTTCAATCATACTGGCTTCAAGTCAACAAAATACTTAATGATTTTGGCACTGAATTTTTTACGAGATTAGGTCGTTTGAGCCCTTGACCTAAAAAACTAAAAATGATATAAAATGCGTAGAATACTCCAGGTCAAAGATAGACAAACTTTCCCTATATGCAGCGATGGGAATTCCCGAATTTTGGCGCTACAACGGCACTGTGTTGCGTATCTACCAACTTAAATCAGGGGAGTATCAAGAGTCAGACTCTAGTCTTGCCTTTCCTGGTGTAAGCATCAAAGAAATCCCCAAATTTATCCAAGAGAGTCGCAAGGTTGGTGAAGTGACTTCTACCCGCAATTTTCGCAACTGGGTTAGGCTACAGTTAGTGCAATAATTAGGGGTTGGGAGAATAAGTAATGAGTAATGAGTAATGAGTAATGAGTAAGACCGAATGAAGCATTTATCCTAGTTTTGGGCATTCAAATCCCTAGGTCACCCAGGGATTTCCCCACGAGGAGTGCAAGGTTTTTGAACCACCCATATTTAATCCAACCTACAATCAACACAGAAGATGTAGTGATCGCTCTCAATAACGAAAGAGATTGAATATTATGGTAACAAATACTCTCAGAGTTTTTGTTTACGGCACTTTGAAGCCAGGGGAAGTCAATTACAACTTGTACTGCGCAGGTTTAGTAGTTGAGGAGAAAAGAGCGATCGCTTATGGTCAACTTTTTGCTCTCCCATTAGGCTATCCTGCCATGATACCAGGAGAAAGTCCGGTTCAAGGTTTTTTGCTGACCTTTGCCGATCCGGCAATGTTAAGTGCTTTGGATGAATTGGAAGATTATGACCCCTATCGACCAGCGGCTGAAAATGAATATAATCGACAACAAATCGAAGTTTATGACCTAGCTAGGGAGACACCAATTTTTGCTTGGGCTTACTTAATGACTCCTGAGCAAGTTCAGCGCTTTCAAGGTGTTCCCATTCTCTCCGGCTGTTGGGAAAATTTAGGTGTTAGGAGTTAAGTAGGGTTTGCTGTATAAGTGCGTAAGCTATACCAGACATGGATTTCAATCATTTTATTAAGAAAAAGTAGCGACCCGTTACTCTTCACTCATTACTCATTACTCTTGAGAAACTATTTTAGATTTTAGATTTTAGATTTTAGATTTATTTAGATTTTAGATTAAAGAATTGAATCAACACAAGCCTAAAGCTCCGAGGCTCCAAGGCTCCAAGGCTCCAAGGCTCTAAGGGAAGCTGACTTGTTTCTCTTATTCTTTTTGGGGCGGAAGTCCCTAAAGATGCTCATTACTCATTAAGCAAACCCTAGGTAGTAGGTGGATGTCTTGTCTAGTGTCTGGTCTGATGTTTGGTATACTAGGATAGATAGAAGAACAGCAGGGGGAAGTGGCAGACTTGGAGGCAAGATTGAGAGATGGGGAATCCAATGGATGATCGTAAAGAAGCTCCGAATCGGAAGAAGAACCGTCAATCTCGGATGAGATCGCCTGTTCCAGATCAGTACTATATTGAAACAGATGAGGCAAAAAGACTCTTACAACGTTTTGCTGCTGCCTTGAAGGAACCTCTCAAGCAACCTTTACTCTTCAATATTTACGGCATCGGTGGAGTGGGCAAAACGACTTTACTCCATAGATTGCAGCAGGCTCACACAGGGAAAGTGGATTTTCTGAAGGTTTGTTTTGCTACAACCCCTGATATCGATACACCCCTCAAGTTGATGCGCCGGTTGCATCAACAGGCACAGGAACTCCTGGGTATTCAACAACTGCCTGATGCTTTTGCCCAACAGGAACGGCAGTTTGCCAAGACTCTTTCCCAGTTAAGTCAGAAATCAGTGGCGGGTGAGGCGATTAGCCCGGAAGAGGCCACAAAGATGAAAAACTGGTTTCAAAGATTCATTTGGCTGAGTCCCACTGGTTTTAAATCTACCTCCAACAAGGGTCAACCCTCTGACGCCCTAGGAACTCGCTTGAATACCTTAGCCCAGAATACAGATGATACGGAAAAGTTGCAGGGCTGGATCAAGCAGGTAGTTCAACATCATCCTGCCACAAAGGACAAGCCGGAACTACAAGCACTGATGTTGCAACCAGTAGCCCGACTAACCCAGGCATTTGCCCAGAGTTTGTTCCAAGTTACCCAGACTAGAGCCAAATCCCTGGTACTGGTTTTGGATACCTATGAACAAGCTCAATCTTACCTCAATCGCTGGCTCTGGCAGTATTTAGTCGAAGATACCCCCTTGGCTTCAGCGCCGGTAAGGCTGGTGGTAATCGGGAGGCAAGAGTTGCAAGCGGATGAGGGATGGCGCAAACTCAACCAGGACCGGCAATTACTCTATGAGGTGCAACTGGTTAAATTTAGTAAGAAACAAACCGACAACTACCTCAAGCAAATTGGTCTTAAACATGGCGGTAAACGGGCAAAAATCCACAAGGTGACTCAGGGATTACCCTATTATTTGAATTGGGTGCGGGAACAACAAGATAAAGGTGAGGCACCTGACTTTTCTCAAGGGAATCAAGCGATCGCTAAATTATTGTGGCAGGATCTAGATGCCCAACAGCGCAAGATTTTGCAGTTGGTGGCTTGTTGTCGCTGGTTTGATCTGGCCATGCTGCAATATTTATTAGCTCAGGATGGTTTGGGTTTACAACAGGATGCCGAGCAAGTAGAGGATTACTTTGAATGGTTGAGAAACTCGGATTTTGTGGAGTGGATTCAAGGGCGCTACCGCTTGGATGATGTGGCGCGGGATGTGTTTCGGCAGTCCTATTTTCAAGATTTCCGCAACCAGTTTCGTCCAACTTACGAGTTACTAGCTAATTACTTTAAACAACAAGCGGATCACCTGTTTACTCCCGAAAGTACTTTACCCGATCCCTATAAAAATGAAGAGTGGCGCAAACTCATTGCTGAGTTTCACTATTACAGTTTGTTTGGTAAAGGCAAGGAAGGATTACAACAATATATTGAACAAATTTTTGTGGGAACTTATCTGCGAGAGCCAGATGTGTTTGCTGCTCCCTTTGCCTTCATTAGCGCCGAGATAGGGAAAGAGAACCGCCATCTGCTTCCCCAAGCAACAAGTAAATTTTTGGCAGAGACTTCGATAGTTCTTCGTTTTGGCTGGTTTTTCCTAGATAGACCCCCTACCAGCTACAAAGTTCACATCGAAGGTGAGTATCTTTCTTCAGAAGCAGTTGAAGCATCGATTCAATCTCTATTAGGATACGTAGGTGATTTGGCAGATGGTTTTGGCAAATCCGTAGGGTTGATCTATCAAGATTTACATGGTAATAATTCTGGACAAGATACGGATGCCCTCTTGCAAGCCAAAAAGCAGGCAGAAGAAATCTCAACTCACTGTCGCCCTGAACTAGCCTATATGCTATTTTCAGATATTGGTCGTCTGCTGCTGAGTGTTTTATGTAACCAAGAAGCCCTCGATTGCTATGAAAGAGTACTAAAGTTAGGGGAAGGTAATGCCTTCGTCTTCCTCTCTAAAGGAGTTGCTCTCGGTAATCTGGAGCGATACGAAGAAGCTCTGGAAAATTTGGATAAAGCAATTAACCTTGATCCCAATTCCTCTGTGATTTGGATCTATCGCTCCAATGCCCTCAATAATCTAGAACGATATGAGGAAGCCTTGGAATGTTCTCAACGAGCAATTGACGTTGAGCCTGAATATCTGACAGCTTGGGTAAATATCGGATATGCCCTCTATAAACTAGAGAAATATGAGGAAGCCCTAATCACTTCTCAACGAGCAATTGACCTAGATCATCGAGCAGTTTTTGCTTGGATCAATCGAGCAAATTCCCTCCGTAATCTAGGGCGCTACGAAGAAGCCCTTGCCGCTTGCAATCAAGCGTTGAAAACTTCTCCCAAACAACCGGCAGCTCTCAATTCTCGCTCCCTAACCTTGAGTTTCCTAAAAGATTTTGAGCAAGCGATTGCCGCCATCGATAAAGCGATCGCTCTAAAACCAGAACGCCCTTTATACAAAGCAAATCGTGGTATAATTTTAGCCAGAGCCGGTCAATATACTGAAGCCATTGCTAATTGTGAACAAGCGATTGAGCAAGATCCTAAAGAGGTAAGTGGCTATTATGCTCAAGCCTGTTGCTATGCCCTACAAGGAGATATTGACCAAGCGATCGATAGCCTGAAAAAAGCGATCGAGATTAAACCTCGTTTCACTCAAAGCGAAGCCAAACACAACCAAGATTTTGACGGTATTCGAGATGAGCCAAGATTTCGAGCTTTGGTTTATGGAGAATGAAGAATTGAGAATTGAAAATTGAAAATTGAAGATTGAAGATTTTAGATTTATTCCCTAAATAAATTTAGGGGCTTGTGACCGTTTGAATTTTTTAATTCTTCAATCTAAAATCTAAAATCTAAAATCTAAAATCTCTCTGGTCAAAGAGGATTAACCTCTTGCCAAACAACACCAGGATTAAATCCTAAAGTAGTTTCTTCAAAAGAAGTTTGCCTTTGGTAAGAAACTACCTTCCCTAATTTAACTTTTCTTTCCACCTTTTCCTTGAAAAGCTGCTTTTGTTGATACTCAACGATCTTTACTTGAGCTTGTTGGTAGGTGGGAGTATCGGGGGGAATTTGGGAGAGATATCGTAGTGCTCCCTGAAAATCTCGGACTTCGGCTCGGTTATAGGCTTGTTGTAATAAATATTCCGCTTGAATCTGCTGCTTTTGCCGATATTCAATGAGTTTCGGTTGCAGCTTGACTCCCGTTGGTGTCTCTGGAGGAATTTGTTTGATGAGGGCCAGAGCCCCAGTAAAATCTTTCTGAGCTGCCAGTTGATGAACTTGTTGCAACAACTGTTGGGCTTCCACCTCCAGTTTTGGTATGGCTCCCAGTACAAATGGCAGCATTTTCTTTCGCCACACAGTAATATCGGGAGTCTGACGTACTTCCTCCAGCACATCTCGCCACCTTCCCTCCTGAAAAGCTTGTTCTGTAGCTTTAAACTTAGCAGCTGCGAGAAACCAATCCCGACGCCATTGGAGAATAGCAGCAGTAGATTCTTCATAAGCAGGACTATCGGTGGGAATAGATTTTGCCAAAGCAAGCGCTTGGTCAAAATTCCCTGCCTGATATTGTGCTCTGGCTATCTGTAACAGGTTTTCTCCAGAAGAGGAGGGAGAAACATGAAACAGAGAATATAGTCCCCAGGAGATGGCCACCAAATTATAGTTGGTCATGGCAACTCCCATTCCTGTCAAGAACAATGGGAGTTTTAAGCTTGGGTGTTCTGATGGTTCTGTTTCTGCCAATTCCATTGGCGGTTTTTCAACTGCAGGAGAATTAGCAGCCAATTGCTGGGATAGCTCATCTTTGGTCATTCCTAATTATTGCTGAATTCCTTACTTCTCTAATCAACGGCGCCCTGCCAGCATTCCCTGAGTTATATAGTTATTTCAGTCAGTCTCGAATAATTCCGGAACACATTGAACCTAAATTCGACTTATCCAGATTGACCGTAGGAATTTGTTTAAGGAATTCAGCTTCCCTAGTGTTGAAAGCGATCGCGTCTGAATCTAATGATAAATTCCGTATAAACTCCCGGTTTGCTGTCCAGTTTCAGGATACCTCTATGTTGCTCTACGATAATCTCACGAGTCAGAGATAAGCCTAGACCGGTTCCTTCCCCACTCGGTTTAGTAGTATAGAAGGGCTGGAAAATTTTCCTCTGCACTTCTGCTGTCATGCCTATGCCATTATCACGAATGCGGATTTCCACCACTTTCTCTAAATTTTGGGTTTTGACCCAGAGCTGGGGAGTAAATTGTGAAACCTCTCTATTTGCTTGTTCCTGGTGCTGTTTCTGTTTCAACCGGATAGCATAGCAAGCATTGTCAATAATGTTAATAAAGGCACGACTCAGTTCACCAGGTATCAACTCTAGTGGCTCAAGGGAGTGATCATAGTCAGTGTTAATTTTGATATTGAAGCGATTGTCCCGAGCACGTCTACTATGATAAACTAATTTCATGGCTTGGTCTAGCAAACTATTGAGATCAGTTAGTTGGGATAGATTCTCATCTGTCCTGGCCTGCATTAACATATTCTGAATAATGCTGTCAGCTCTTTGACCTTGCTGGTTGATTACCACTGCATTCTCTCTAAGGTCATTTAAATTTTCTTTGATGTAGTCAACGGCTTCAGTTTCCAGATGCCGGGATTGGTGCTCAATTTCTTCGAGGAGTTCATCGCTTAACTCAACCGAGTTTTGAGCATAGTTGTTGACAAAGTTGAGGGAATTCTTGAGTTCATGGATTACCCCAGCGGTTAAAGCACCAATCGTAGCGAGTTTCTCTTGTTGCAGAATCTGCTGTTGTGTTTCCTGTAGCTGTTGCTTGGTAGCCAAGAGTTGCCGATTTTTCTCCTCAAGGGTTTTCTTTAAGTAATGCACCTGTAAATGGACTCTAACTTTAGCTAGTAGTTCTTCTGACTGAAATGGTTTAGTGATGTAATCGACTACTCCCAAAGAAAGGCTTTGGACTTGAGCAACCGTTTCCGACAACAAGGTAAAAATAATGGCAATCTCTTGGGTCTCAGGACTAGCTTTAAGCCTTTGGCAAGTTTCTACTCCATCACTCCCTGGGAGCATGACATCTAACAAGATTAGTGCAGGTGGGTGATTTTTCACCTGTTGCAGGGCCATATCGCCATTGGTAACTACAGCAATTTCCCAGCCTGCATTATTCAAAGTTGTAGAGAGATAATTCCAATTAGTGGGATTATCATTCACAATTAAGATATATTGCCCTGCTGAGCTAGGTATTATTGGTTTTTGATTTAGTTGTTCAGTGTCCATGTCAAGGCAGTTTAATCGGCACTTGCTGTCATCGGCTACAAACAATGTCAATTCAGAATAAGCATGCAAAACCTACTCCAATTTCACCGAATCATCTTGAGGCTCTAAACTCCGTTAGTGCAACAGGTGTGCGTAGCAGCATGTTCCTTGCCTCATGTTACCTACCCAAGGTGTGCGGCTCAACCGATCTGAGTTGAAGTCAAAAGCACACCCTTTAACTTCCCTAGAAGTTAAAAATTATATCAATTTTCCAGCTTTCTGGAATCATTAACTAGACAGGTGTGGTTTATATATAGTTAACCACTCACATTCATCGATTGCGATCGCTTAGGGTTCCATGCTGTTTAACCTTGCCAACCTACCTTACTGGATTTTCCTTGTTATGGGAGTCCTACTATTTCTAGTGGTCATTGTTTCCGGTGGAGGAGACGATGATCTAGATTTAGATGTCGATGCCGATGTCGATGTTGATTTAGACGTAGATGCCGATATCAACCCTTTGGATATTGATACAGATACCGATGTCGATACTGAATTTAGTATGGGACAATTTTTGGGTGTGTTTGGCATTGGCAAGGCTCCCCTAATTTTGTTGTTGGCAACGGACTTCAGTCTCATTGGTGTCTTGGGATGGATGTTTAACGTAGCAATTGGCAGCCTTACTGGCAGTATTCCCACCGGGTTATTGGCTGGTGTCGTGTCTGCACTTTCATTGTGTATCAGTCTATTTACCGGAGGATTAATCTCTCGACCTTTAGGAAAAATTTTCGCCTCTTTCGGAGAAGATGCCAGTAGCGATCGCTTGATTGGCTGCTATGGCACTGTTAGTTCCGGTTCCCTGCCTAAGGAAAACCAAGGCAAAATTGGTCAAGTTGATGTTTTAGACTCAGCTCGTAACCTGGTTACGATTAATGCCACCTTACCTACTTGGGCCACTGTTGTTCCCCATCGGGGAACCCAAGTCTTAGTAATTGATCAACACCCCCAAAACTATTTAGTGGTGGTGAAGAACAGTATTGATGAACAGCAGTGGTTAACTAATTATAACCTAATCCGAGATAGTTCTTCATGAGATTTCTTGCTCTAAGTAGGGAATGGGGAATGGGGAATGGGGAGTTCTTCCCTATCTCTGCTTCTCCGCGTCTCCGCGTCTCCGCATCTTCCCGTCACTTTCCGTAAAATTTGTAGATATCAAAACATAGATTATCATGTCACAAACTTCCAATTCTTCAACAATTGAGGTGGTTCCAGTCCAATCCAACCTGGCTCAGTTACCGACAGGGATACTTTTTTTCCCTGGATTGATTGGGGGACTAGTGTTATTACTGCTATTAAGTGTGTGGGCGTATACACGAGTTTATGTAATTACGCCTAACAACGAAGCCTTTGTCAGAACTGGCGGTATCTTTCTCAAAAGAAAATCAGTAATTCTCAACGGTGGTTGTGTAGTCCTACCAGGATTTCATGAACTCACCCGTGTTCCTTTAAGGGAAATTTCCATTGATGTTGAGCGTACTGGCAAACTTGCAGTGCGCACTCAGGACTACTTACGAGCCAATATGCGGGTCACCTTTTATGTCTGTATCAATGCCGATGAACAAGATGTTCTGACTGCCGCAGCACGACTTTCTAAACAAGGTAAAATTTCTGGAGAGGATATTAAAGATGCTCTAGAAAAACGAGCCGACGATGCGATTCGAGCGGCGGCCAAGAAAAAGAGTTTAGCGGAAATCGATTCTGATAAACTAGGATTTGCTGACGAAGTATTGAACTTAATCCAGCAAGACCTCAAAAAAGTAGGCTTAACCCTCAACAATATTGCCATTTCTGAAATTGAAGAGAGCGATACCTACGATACCAATAACTTCTTCGATGCTCAAGGAGTGCGCCTGCGGACTGAAACCATTCAACGCTCAATTCAGCAAAAAACAGAAGTAGAACTCAGTACCCAGGTTGCCATTGAACAGAAAGAACTCAACGCCGAAAAACAATCACTGCGCATTGCCCAAGAAAAAGAAGATGCTAAACTAGCACAACAGTTGGAAGTGCAAGCACTTAAAGCTCAGCGAGAAAGAGAAATTCAAGAAGCAAAGGATACAGAAGCGGCCACTGTACAACGGACGAAGATTTTACAGAATAAATCTGTAGAAGAAGAAGAAATCCGCAAACAACTAGCAGTACAGCAAAGTCAGATTGAGGCAGATATTACCCTCGAAGAGCGCAATAAACAACTGAAAGTTACCCAAACTATGCAAAAACAGGAAGCAGAAATTGCCGAAGTTAACCGCAAAAAAATTATCGATTCTTCTCGTCTCAAAGCACAAGTAGCCGTGGCAGAAGCGGAGAGAGAGTCGAAAATTGCCCAACAAGAAGCAGCAATCGCCATTGCTGACAAAGAACGCGATCGTTTTAATGCCGAAGCTAACAAAGCTCAAGCTGAAGCTGCGGTAATGACTGCTACTGAAATCGAAAAAGCACAAAGGGAACAGCGCCTATCGATTATTACTGCTGAGCAAGAGGCACAGCAACGTAAGATTGCCGATCAAAACGTAGTAGAAATCGATGTCTTCCGTCGCCGTCGCCAAGCAGAAGTTGCTCGTCAAGCTGCGGAATTAGAAGCTCAATCAATCCGTACCCTGGCAGATGCTAACCGAGATAAAGCCTTAGCCGAAGCCGAAGGTAAACGAGCATTAATTGAGGCAGAAAATGCTTTGAGTGACTCCAAGCTGACAGCACAAATCATTACCACCATTTGGCCCCAATTATCCGATAAACTGCCAGAAATTGTCAAAGCCTTGGCTCCCCAGCCTGGGGTTTTGGGAGATACCCGGATTTACTCCTTCCCTGGTGCTAATGGTAATAATGGCAATGGTGCGAGTAGTGCTGGTGATATCAACAAACTGCTACTTTCCACCAGTGGCTTATCCCTAATTAATACTTTGCTGGATGAAGGCAAACTGGGAACTGTGCTGAACCAAGTTAAGCAGTTAATACGCAACAATGACAGTTCTGTGGTAGATACCCCAAGTGTTGTGAGTCAATCCCCATCTTCCCCTAAAACTACCCGCAAAACTGCCCAAGCACCAGCATTACCAGTAAATCAGGCTACTCAACCGCCAGCTAAGCCGCATCTTCCTACTTCACCTGCTAAATCCGTCAAGTCTTCGGTTCAGGGACATGATCAGGAAAATTATCGGAGGAATTAGTAGGAATGTAGCAGAAGCACCTATGCAGCGATTGATTTAAGGAGCAATACAGGGGCGTATGCAATACAGGGGCGTATGCAATACAGGGGCGTATGCAATACAGGGGCGTATGCAATACGCCCCTACATCTCATTAATTATCATAAAGTAGGTTGGGTGAAGCGTAGCGGAACCCAACGCCAACCTGCTGCTGTGGGATTTCACTTGTTAAAATCTTGTGTCAATAACATGCGATCGCGCAAGCTGCTAGTGTAGGCGATAAGTTTCATTCTCAACTGCACCGAAGCTGAAGTAGTTTTTTTCAATTGCCGAAATGCTAGGATAGTTCTAGAGGTTGAAGCTACAGGTAAGACTTATGCTAGCTATTGAACAGAGCTACTCATACACAAAAGCTAGAGAATGTCTAGCTAATCTTTTAGACCAGGTGGTGGACAACAATGAAGTCGTAGTTATCACCAGGAGCAATAAGCCTGATGTCGCACTCATTGCCAAGGATGAACTCTCTAGTTTATTGGAGACAGTTTATTTGTTGAAATCCCCAGCCAATGCCCAGCGTTTGCTCACAGCATTATCTGAGTCCAAAGAGGAAGATAATCAACCAATTTTAACTCAGACAGTCAATGAGCTTTTAGAGGAGTTAGGCATTGAGCAACAAGAAAAAGCGCAATAGCTCAAAAGAAGAAGATTTCCAGAGTGTTACTGCCTACATTCCTGTCTTCAAGCAGCAATTCAGAAAGGATCTAGGTTGGTGGTATAAAACTGAGGTCAAGAAAGCGTTCAAAGTTATTGACCTAGTGGAAGCGATTCTAGAAGATCCCTTTATAGGCATAGGCAAGCCAGAGCCTTTAAAATATTTGGATGCCAATACTTGGTCAAGAAGGATTGATCTAGAGCATCGATTAGTTTATCGGGTGACACAGCAGCGAATCTATTTTTTGCAGGCTCGTTATCATTACGATTGACTTCAAGGAGACGAGAAGTGAAACTATTACATGGACAGGGTGAAATTATTGCAGATCGTTACCAAATTGTAACCCTATTAGGACAAGGGGGCATGGGCAGCACCTATGCAGCAGTGGATTTCAGAACTCATCAAAAAGTTGCCATCAAAGTGGTCTCCCTACGAACCGCACGGGATTGGAAAACCCTGGAGTTATTTGAACGAGAAGCCCAAGTTTTGGCAACTCTCAATCATCCCTTGATTCCCAACTATCTAGACTATTTCCAACTTGAGGTAGAAGAGGATAGTCCTAATTCAGATTGCCGCTTTTATTTGGTGCAGGAGTTAGTTGAAGGGGAATCCTTAGCAACTTTAGTGGAAAGGAGATGGCAACCGAAAGAAGCAGAAGTTAAAGAAATAGCGCTTCAAGTTTTAGACATCTTAGTCTATTTACATCAACTTCAGCCGCCTATTCTTCATCGAGACATCAAACCCCAAAATCTGATTCGTCAACAGGATGGCAAAATTTATTTAGTAGATTTTGGCACAGTCCAACATATGGTGCGCAATCCCCAAAGTTTTGTGAGTACTTTTGTTGGTTCTGTCGGGTATATGCCACCGGAACAGTTGCGGGGGCAAACCGTCTTTGCCTCTGATTTATATAGCTTGGGAGCAACTTTAATCTTTCTCTTGACAGGTAAATCTCCGGAAACCCTACCGCAAAAAATGCTGAAGGTTGATTTTCGCAGGGTGATTAAGCTTTCGGAGGGATTTGCTCAATGGTTAGATAGATTAATTGCACCTGTAATCGAACACCGATTTCAATCTGCCCAAGAAGCACTGTTGAAAATCAAGCAAAGAAAACAACAACTTGAACGCAGCAAAAAAAATCAAATCATTAGCTGTCCTTCTAATCCTAGAATAACACTGCAAAAATCCAATTATAATCTGTTGGTAAAAATTAATTATCAAGCGAGTATGTCATGGTCAAATTTGGCAGGAGCTTTATTGTGTTTTGGGTCATTGATTACTATAATAAAAGATTCTCCTCCGGAGGAGGTTGAAATATTCTCTGTTTTTATTTTATTAGTTAGTTACTCGATATTCTTTATGTTGGTTAACTTCCATAAAATAACTTACTTGGAAATTAATCCAGAAATCTTTAAAATCAAGTGGACTTATTTCCTTATATGGAACAAACAAGTCCAAGGAAGAACAGAGGATATTGCAGGAGTATTACGATATCAAAAAATGGACAACACTCCCCCGTGTATTCTTTGGGAAGGGATAAAGCCTCATCATCTTATTGATGAACAAAGAGTAGGCTCTCGTTCTGATATCAAGCCAAAAGATATTGAATGGTTGGTTGCAGAAATTTCTGATTTTCTCAAACCAATACAGTGACTATATAGTTATTTAACAAATAAAGGATATTAGGAATGAAACCATTACATGGACAGGGTGAAATTATTGCTGGGCGCTACCAAATTGTAACCCTATTAGATCAGGGAGGAATGGCAAGAACCTATGCAGCGGTGGATTTAAGGACTCATCAAAGAGTCGCTCTCAAAGTCGTTTCTTTACAAGAAGCACAAAATTGGAAAATCCTAGAACGATTAGAACTGGAAGCCCAAGTTTTAGCAAATCTCAATCATCCCTTTATTCCTAATTATTTAGACTATTTTCAACTCGATATAGAAGTAAATGCGGCCAAGTCAGATTGCCGTTTTTATTTAGTTCAGGAATTAGTCGAGGGAGAATCCTTAGCTGCTTTAGTCAAACAGGGATGGCATACAACTGAAGCAGAAGTTAAGGATATCGCCATGCAAGTTCTAGAAATACTGACTTATATTCATCAACTTAATCCACCTATTATTCATCGCGATATCAAACCCCAAAATATTATCCGCAGAGCAGATGGCAAAGTTTATTTAGTAGATTTTGGAGCGGTTCAAGCAGTGTATAACCAAACCATGGGTGGCAGCAAAACTTTGGTGGGAACTTTCGGTTATATGCCTGTTGAACAGTTTCAGGGACAAGTACATTGTGCTTCTGATTTGTATAGTTTGGGTTGTACCTTAATTTTTCTGCTTACCCATCGCTCTCCTGCTGATTTACCTCAGAAGCAGATGAAAATTGATTTTCGTCAGAGGCTGAATATTTCCGATGGTTTTGCCACTTGGTTAGAGCGCATGAGCGAGCCGATGTTAGAAAAACGCCTCCCATCAGCCATAGAAGCCCTGCAACAACTAGAACAACCAGATTTAGCACCAACAATATGCAAACCCAAAGGAACTCATATTAAACTCACTAAAACTGCTCAAAAAATTACGATTAAAATTCCCCATTATCACCACAAAAGAGCCCTGAAAATATTCGCCAAGAACTGTACAATTTTATTGCTCATGATTGTGGTGATCACATTGCCTTTAGCTGTGGTGATCACATTGCCTTTGGCTTTTGTTTCGTTTTCCTTTGCTTTAATTATCGGATTTATAGTTTTTGGACTTTTATTTATTCAATTTAGAGAATTGAGAATTTTGTTAACAAGAAAATTTCAACTAGAAATAGAAGCAGATGTTTTTCAAATTGACATCAAGGAATTTTTAAACAATCGTCACATCCAAGGTCATCCCCAAGATTTACAAGTCATAGATTATGGTGATTATGTTTGTTCGCTTCACTATGAAAGACAAAGAGTAGAAATTGAGCCGATGAGCAACTACTTAACAGAAGTTGAAAAGCAATGGATACATCAAGAAATCATCAATTTCATGAAAAAATGGGATTGGTTTTCTCAAGAAAATATTGTTGAATGGCAACCTTGATTTGGGCTGCCAACTTAAGGAGGTACATCTAGTTGTTGCTCCGTCATATCTTTGATTTGCATTGTTATGCCTTACCCATGATAAATGTCTATACAGCAGTTTGCTCTGCTATGCGGTACATCGTTGATCCCCCTAAATCCCCCTTAATAAGGGGGACTTTGAGAAAAGTGTACTTCATTACAGCGCAAAGTGCTGTACCATCCGGCATGATTATATCAATTAGGAGAAAATAGAGCAATGAAAAGTAGCTTGGGTGAAGCGTAGCGGAACCCAACGCCAACCTGCTGCGGTTGGATTTCACTTGTTAAAATATTACAGCGTTTCCCACGCTGATGAGGTGAGGTACATTGTTTTTTTGGATGACATCAAAGGATGGTTTACCCATTGTTGCTACTGTACCTCATATGAGCTAGGCAAAATTCCAGGCAATCGCTTGGAAAAACTGGAAGGGGATCGAGCTCGACAGTATAGCATCCGTATCAATGATCAATACCGAATTTGTTTTGTCTGGATAGCCGAAGATCCTATTGATGTTGAGATTGTAGATTATCATCGTTGAGCATACTGGAGATATGGGATATAAAGTCAGGATAGAAGATATGCATCTGCCTCCAACACATCCGGGGTTAATGTTGCTAGAAGAGTTTCTCAAACCACTAGAGATGACTCAAGTTGAGTTGGCAGAGGCAATTGGTGTGCCCCTGCAAAGGGTTAATGAAATTGTCAATCAAAAAAGAGGAGTGTCCCCTGAGACTGCTTTAAGATTAGGCAAGTATTTTGGCGTCTCGGCTGACTTTTGGCTAGGATTACAAAAAGATTGTGATTTGTCGAATGCTTACCAGAAAGAGAAAGCTAAGCTGAACGAGATTATTCCCGTGAGTACTTCAAAATCTGGAGTTATTTGAGGATATTTAGATAAGTATTCATTAACCTTGTTAAGAGTAAGCAACCTTGCTCTTAAATTAAGGCAGCATCAGCTTTGTGTGTCATCAACCTAGCTATGGTGTTGAGTTCGCGGCGTTAGGCAGCGATCGCAAAATATCAAGCCAGACTAGTAGTGCGAGCATCTTGCTCACTTAGGTAAAGCATGTTGGTAACCTACGATACCGACTTTAGAGCCTGGGCTAATCACACCGCACCAAATTCTTGACCAGGAATATAAAAGAGCACGTCGAGAGGCAGCAAGACAAACTAGGTTAGATATTGCCACATTTCCACTCACTTGCCCCTACTTGACTGAGCAAATCCTTGGCGATTGGTTACCTGAATGAGATTTAATTGATATGGGATTTAAGTTTTCTTGCCCAAGGGTTGATTTGGTGGTATTATTCTAAATGATGGGGTAGGTGTGCGCCTATAGAGTCTGGTCAATTACAACATGCGATCGCGCAAGCTGATTAGGGAACTCCAAGAAATAAATTATACCAATTTTTAGGCTTATCTTAACTCCCCCAGCTCCCCCAGCTTCCCCAGAGTAAGATAAAAATATAGATAGTCCTATAGGAATAGTACCATGGTGGAACCGGTGACGGCTTGGGGAATTTCTCTCCAGACGGCTTTGGTGTTTAAGGATGTCCTGCTGGGATTAGGCAAGGGAGCATTGGAAGATTATGTCAAAGATTTCTTTAAGGATTGTCTTAAAGGTGGTGTAGAATCAGCTAAGGCAGGGGTACTGAAAAAAGCACTAGGGGAAGCTCTACAGCAGTTTTTGCAGATAATAGAGGAAGAACTGGAATTTGCCTGTGGTCTTTTTGGTAATCAGATTAGAGATGGTTATGAACTACCTGTAGGGAAGTTTATCCGGAATCAGGAAGTTAAACCCCTCTTAGGTCAAGCTTTTGCTAAGGATTGTCGTGGGATAGATGGTAAGAAACTAGGGAAGATCTGGCGACAGGAGCATCCTACCATGCCTGCTGGATTTGATTGGGAGCGGGTGGCTCAGCAGTATCTGAGGGAAGTGAAACGGATTGTTAAACAGTCGCCGGAATTGAGAGGTATTCTGGAATTAGAGATTCAGGAAGCGATCGAGAAAAATACTCAAGCAACTGCCGGAATTATTCCCGACTTTAACCTTAAGGCTTATCAAGAAGGACTGCAAGAGCGCTACGCTAATCTGAATTTAGATAGTTTGGATACTAGTGTTTACGATTATCGGGAAAAACTCAAGGTCTGGCAGGTGTTTATAGCACAAAACGTGCGGGAATGCCAGGAATTTTTACCACAAGTTTACGAAATTCCCAAAGAGCATCAAAGACGACTGCGGGAGACAAATCAACTTGCAGCAGAAGTTGCTCCAGAAGCTTTGGCACGCCATAAAGAAGTTTACTATAAACAGCCAGTCAGCTCAATTTTGGCTCTGGTTAATCAAATCTGGGACGATGACCAGCAGCGGTATCTGGTAATTTTGGGAGAACCGGGTTCCGGTAAGTCCATTTTCTTGCAATACCTGGCTCTGAATTGGGCAAGGAGTCCCCTGGATAATGTGATTGAATTGCCGATTCCCTTGTTAATTGAACTGCGGACTTATAATCGAGACCGGAATTCTGGGGAATGCAAGGATCTGTTAGAATTCTTCCACAAGGGTAACGTTATCTGTCGCCTCAATCAGCATCAACTCCAGGAAAGGCTGAAAACTGGTCAAGTGTTGGTAATGTTCGATGGTTTGGATGAGGTATTTGAGCCGAAACAACGGGATCAGGTAATTACGGATATCCATCGCTTTACCAATGATTATCCCAAAGTGCGGGTAATTGTCACTTCCCGCATTATTGGCTACAAACATCAACGGCTGCGAGATGCCCAATTTCGCCACTTCCTGCTACAGGATTTGGATTCAGAGCAAATTGAGAACTTTATCTACCGCTGGCACGAGTTAACTTTTACCGATGAAGCGGATAAACTGAGAAAGCAAGAACGCTTGCAACGGTCCATCGATACCTCGAAAGCGATCGCAGAATTAGCAGGAAATCCCCTATTGCTGACAATGATGGCGATCCTGAATCGTAATCAAGAATTACCCAGGGATCGACCGGAACTTTATAACCAAGCTTCGCGGGTTTTGCTCCATCAGTGGGATGTGGAAAGGAAATTATTAGAAGACCCCAGAGTAGATCCTGTCGCGATCGATTATAAAGATAAACAGGCGATGTTGCGTCAGATTGCCCATTTTATGCAAGCGGCAGACAAGGGTTTAGCTGGTAATCTGATTCAGACAGATGATTTAGAGAGGATTCTGAGGGACTATTTGCAAAGTATCGAAGTCAGTAATGCCAGAAGAGTTGCTCGGTTGCTGATTGAACAACTGCGGGGTCGCAATTTTATTTTATGTTTCCTGGGGGGTGATGCCTATAGCTTTGTCCATCGGACTTTTTTGGAATACTTCTGTGCTTGGGAATTTGTCTGGCAGTTTCAACAGACGCAAACCTTGTCGATTGAGGAACTTAAAACAGAAATTTTTGGTAAGCATTGGCAGGATCAGTCTTGGCATGAAGTGCTACGGTTGATTGCCGGGATGATTGATCCTCGATTTACTGGTCAAGTTATCGAATATTTGATTAGCCAAGATGGTGAAGACGAAAAGTTTAGTAATGTGTTTCTGGCAGCTGATTGTCTTGCTGAAGTGAGAAATATATCAGGAATTACGATAACGGCAGATAAACTCTTTGAAGAGCTTAAAGGTTTAACTGACTATGACCTTAATAGAGATGTGCGACAAACAGCAGTGCGAAAAATAGCCCGTGGCTGGAAGGATGAATCAGATACTTTACCTTGGCTCAAACAACAGGCAAAATCTGACGAAAATGGAGATGTGCGACAAGCAGCAATAGAAGAAATAGCTCGTGGCTGGAAAGATGACCCCGATACTTTACCCATCCTCAAACAACGGGCGCAATCCGATGACAATGAGTGGGTGCGATATGCTGCAGTATGGGAAATAGCCCGTGGCTGGAAAGATAACCAAGACACCTTACCCATCATCAAACAATGGGCACAATCTGATGAAAGTTGGCTTGTGCGAGGCATAGCCATGCAAGAAATAGTCCGTGGCTGGAAAGATGAACCGGATACCTTACCCTTGCTCAAAAAACGAGCACAATTTGATGAAAATTGGTTTGTGCGAGGCTTAGCAATGAAAGAAATAGTCCATGGCTGGAAAGATGACCCGGATGTTTTACCTTGGCTCAAACAACAGGCGCAATCTCATGAAAGTTTGTTGGTGCGAGCTACAGTAGCGCGAGAAATAGCCACTGACTGGCAAGATGAAACGAATACTTTACCCCTGCTCCAACAATGGGCGCAATCGGATTATTATCGGTTTGTGCGACATACAACAGTAGAAGAATCAACCCATGCATTAGCTAGTTTAGGGCAAGATCCCTCGGATACATTATTTCTGCTCCAACAAATAGTTCTATCCAATGAAGTCAATGATATGCGGTGTACAGCAGTAGTAGAATTAGCCCGTAGCTGGAAAGATGATCCAGATACCTTACCCCTGCTCAAACACTTAGTTCAATCCGACAAAAATGAGGATGTGCGATGTACAGCAATCGAAGAAATCGCTGGTGGCTCATCCTTCCAGCCACCAGCGA
>JAAHGR010000839.1 GCA_010672425.1 Symploca sp. SIO2E6 | reverse complement strand
TCACAAAGACACAAAGAGCACAAAGACTAATTGCTGACGAAGGGAGAGATAACCGATTTGCCTCTCCCTTCGTCAGCAATTAGTCTTTGTGCTCTTTGTGTCTTTGTGGTTAATCATTTTCATCGGAACTACCTTAGAGCCTTGAAAGTACCAATTCAGCAGGATTCATTTGTTCATAGCGTTCAAAAGGCTGATGAATCCAGGGATTATCTGGTAAGTAATCTACATAGTAGTCAGGAATGAAGATAGAACTACCTTTGTACCAGATTACTCCAGTGCGAATTTCCTCAATCACCTCACCGTAGTCTTGCTTGAGCCAGTTGAGAGTCTCTTGGAGGCTAATACCAGAATCTACCAAATCATCTACTAGTAGTACACGAGAGCCTAATTGGTCTGTGGTCATTGTCAGATGAGAGGCAAACTTGATGGAGGATCTAACTCGATTTCCAGATCCTCCATAAGAGGAAGCACTCAGAATTGCCAGAGGTTGTTGGTAGATGCGGCACAGGATATCGCCAATTCGCAGTCCACCCTTGGCGATGCAGACGATTTGGTTGAAATCCCAGTGGGTTTGATAGATTTTGGCAGCTAAGGTTTCAATTTTTTGATGGTACTCTGACCAAGACAGGTGAAGGTCTGGCATAACAGGGGTCATGATATCGATTAAATGCATGTTACCGTGATTTCGAGAGTAGGTTAGTGCTGTACTCTTGACTTATTACTTATTACTTATTACTTATTACTTCAAAACCGGAATCAATCGACTTCTTCAGCAAATCCTATTTACTGATCACGCCATGAGTGACGTTTCTCCTTCTGATGCTGCTACTTCCCCAACAACCCCTGAATCCGAAAAGCTCAACTTTACCACTAAACTGGCTTATGGTGCCGGGGATCTTGGACCAGCTATCACCTCCAACATTTTGGTGTTTTTCTTACTGTATTTCTTCACCAATGTTGCCGGTTTACCCGCTGGTTTGGCCAGCTGGATTCTGGCAATTGGTAAAATCTCGGATGCGATCAACGATCCGATCATTGGTATTTTAAGCGATCGCACTCGTTCTCGTTGGGGTCGTCGCCTTCCCTGGATGCTTTGTGGGGCAATTCCCTTTGGGATTCTGTTTTTCTTGCAGTGGATTGTTCCCCGCTTTAGTAGCAATGAAGCTGCTAATACCTGGTGGCTATTTAGCTACTATCTCGTAATTGCCATTGTCTTTAACCTGGCCTACACTATTGTCAACTTACCCTACACTGCCCTAACACCAGAACTGACTCAAGATTATAACGAGCGTACTAGCCTCAACAGCTTTCGTTTTAGCTTTTCTATTGGTGGTAGTATTCTATCTTTGATACTAGCTCAGATAATTTTTATTGCCTATCCCGATGATCTGATTAAGCAATATCTGATTTTAGGCTTACTCTGTGCTTTACTGTCAGTATTGCCCATTTTTTGGTGTGTTTTAGTAATTCAAGAACGGGGAGCCCAACTCATATTAGGTAATCAGTCCCAAAAAGTTTGCGGTATTCTCCTGGGCATCATTGGTGCTTTATCCGTTGGCTATGGCATAATCCGTATTATCCCGATTACTGCCCAATGGTTGGGAGGGACAGGGGAAAATGTTATCACTAGTATCTTTGCCATTATTTTCGGTCTGCTGATTACCATTTTCGGTCTCACCCTATTATTTGCCCACCCTGAACCTCATCTGATGACTCGCAGCAGTGGTTCAGAAGCATCTCCGGACAACTCAACACCATCTCTGTCTTTTGTTGAACAACTGAAGATCGTTTTCGGAAACAAACCTTTCCTCTTTGTAATTAGCATTTACCTCTGTTCCTGGTTAGCTGTTCAGTTAACTGCTACGATCCTCATTTACTTTGTGGTGAATTGGATGGGTTTGTCAGAGGACATATTTCCTACAGTCGCTGTTGCCGTTCAAGGCACTGCTTTAATTATGCTGTTTTTTTGGAGAATTGTGAGTGAGCGATTGGGGAAAAAAGCAGTTTACTTCATGGGCGTGAGCCTCTGGATTATTGCTCAAGGAGGTTTGTTTTTCCTGCAACCTGGTCAAATAACTTTGATGTATGGTTTAGCTATCCTCGCTGGCTTTGGTGTATCCGTTGCCTATCTCATCCCTTGGTCAATGGTACCAGATGTAATCGAACTCGATGAACTAAGAACTGGTCAGCGTCGTGAGGGCATTTTTTATGGTTTTATGGTGTTGTTACAAAAAATGGGTTTGGCCTTAGCGCTGTTTTTGGTAGGTCAAGCTTTAGATTGGGCGAACTTCATTAAGTCTGTTCCAGGACAACCGATTCCTACTCAACCAGACTCGGCACTGTGGGCAATTCGTATCGCTATTGGTCCTCTACCAACCCTGGCCTTAATTATTGGTTTGGTTTTGGCCTATTTCTATCCTATCACCCGTGAAGTTCATGCGGATATTCGTTTGCAGCTTCTAGAACGTAGGTCGGTTAAATGAATGTAGAATTTAGAATGTAGAATTTAGAATGAAGAAACTAAACCAAATTTTGTTCATATCTTGTAGGGTGCGTTAACGATAGTGTAACGCACCGAAAACTCAGCCATCCACTTCTACAATGTGGGCATAGCGGGTATATCGATACCGGATTTGTATCATGCGGAATGTCGGGTAAAAAATCCCGTGGAACAGGCTTCCAGCCTGTACATAACTGGCATCTTGCCAGTTCCAAGCTTGGGTGGATTTTTGGCTCGTAGTGGAGTTAAAATATGGTTTTGGTTTTTCACTCAATATCTTTATATATTCTTAGCTCTTTTCTAGCATTTTTATCAAATTTAATTCCTATTTCCACCTCATCAGTAATATCAATTTCATTTACATTCTCCTCTTTTCCATCAATAGTAATTCTGATGCTTTTAATTTTAACAGCTTGACAGTAAGATTTAGTTTGACCGATCAACCAGAGACTTTCTCCAATAGACAAACTTGTGTCTTTTACTTTAGCGCGTACAGCTTGACGTTCCTCAAACCACCTTGTTATCAAACCAATATCTTGAACCTTACCTGACGGGGTGACAACTATGGCTACAACCTTTGTTTAGTAATGATTGCAGCTTCCTAGCAATTGAAACAAATAGAGGCGATGAGGGCTGAAGAGACCTAAGCGTCTCAACGATTTTATAGGCTTTGG
>JAAHGR010000838.1 GCA_010672425.1 Symploca sp. SIO2E6 | reverse complement strand
TAATGGAATTGAACCGAAATAAAGGCGAAATGATATCAGACACAAAAACCGAAATGTATGGAAGCGACCATCAGAAGACTAACACCAGAAGAAAGTGATAATTTGCTTCAAAAATCAACCCCCAAGCCAGAGGAGGGGAGGTTTCCTGCCAGGGTAAGGATTGATTGGCTGAGTCGAGTTTTAGGGAAAAGCGATCGCACTCTGGCTAGATATAGAAAGATTGCCTTTGAAGAGATTGCTGAGTACTGGTTAATCTGTCTGGACACTAACCCAGGTTACATATTAGGGGAAACCAGACTACCAGACAAACCGCCACTCACTCAGCGTCAAGCGGAAATACTAGTCATTATCAGCAAACTATTTGACTCTCTTCAAGACCAATATTTAGTCCGGCATCAACTTAATCAATTCTTTGTCCATCCAAACGATTTACAGGAGTAAAAAAATGTCGCACACAGTTAAAACCTTAGCAGATGAAGCAGGAATGTATTTAGAGGATATGATTCCTCTGTTGGCAAGGCTGGGAATGAAAGATGCAACACATGATCAAAAGGTAAAACCTGCGCTCGCATCAGCTGTTTTAAGAACAGTTAAAACCCACAATGACTCACTACAAAAACAGATAGCATCTTCTGCTACTAACCTTCCCAGGAGGGGAACAGAAGGAGAAGGAGATCCAGGGGAACTCGCACTACCAGAAAAACTGAAACTAAAGGAAGTCAAGGGAGTTGCTCAACAGGCTGGGGTTACTCAAGCTTTTGTTAAAGAACTATCAACAGCCATCTACAACCGCAAGATGGACTTGTTGGTAGAGCAAGGACTGGAAGAATACCGTAGAGAACAGGAAGCCGTAGAAGCAGGCAGGCTATATGGTCAAATTCAAGACCTCCAAACCCAACAAAATGAGCTTCTCTATATGGAAGAAAGGCTTTACTCCTCTCAAGCGAAAGCAAGGACTGAAGAACTGCTTGACAGTGTTGGCTGTGACTTACAAGAAATCATTGATTCTATCCAAAACCAACAGGAAGAAGATGCCAACAAGCGTGAGAAACGCCGTCAGCTTGTAGCCAAGATAGAGGCTGGGGAAGAGTTAACGGAGGAAGAGCTGCAAGACCCTTTCGTTATGTCCCGCTACGACTGGTATCAATCAAGGGCAGGAAGTTTGTCAGCATAAATGGTCAGTTGTGCGCGGTGTTTACTTCAAGGGAATTAGAACAATTAAACCAGAGTTTGAGGAAAAGGAAAATGGGTACAGCTATTGGTTTGGGTATCGGGGTAGTTATTGGTCGTAACTGGAATCGTATCAAAAAAGCTTTGTCTTGGTTGGATGATTATATTTGCCAAGAAGATGACAATTTTCATCACTATGCAGGGTATGGTGTTCTTGCGATGAGTGGCTTGATTTTGCTAGACCGACTAGAACGACTAGAAGGAGATGGGTAGCGCATTTCGACTTTAATTTCCTCTTTGGTTTCAGGTACATTTCGGTTAAGGTGAGCAAGTTCCTTTCTTGCATATAGCTGATAGTAAATCTTTCAAGAAAGAAAGAACTAGAACAGTTCCAGTTCCGAGAAAGTTTTGTACTAGCAATACAGCGCCGAAACTGTTGATTTCTCGTGAAAGAGTCAGTTCCATAGTTCCAGATTAGCTCCTTCCATTGTGAAGAGCTGTAACAAAGAGCGGGGCTGTGGTGACCCAATAGGACGGAAAACAGCCATTTTGGATGGGACACCAACTTTTCACAACCATTCTTGATAAACATATCATGACTAATTCATCGAAGAAAGTGTGGGCAGTTAAACCGTTGACCCCTTCTCCTGAGGTAAACACCAAACAGCCTGTTGCGGTAAATCCAATTGGCGTCAACACAGAGGAGCCTGGTGCATTGAGCGCTCCGGTGAGTAATGGTAATGCACAGCCAGTTGAGGCTGATGTAATTGATAGCGCAATTGCAGAAGTCTCTGAAAAAACTCAAGCACTATTGGATAAGACGGAGAAGTTCGCCTCAGCTTTCATTAACAAAGCTGAGGGACGGTTTGCCGCAAGTGAAGAGTTCATGTTGGACTTGATAGAAGGTAATGTTGACCAAGCTTACTTGGCTCAGCGTTTTGGCAAAATCACCAATGCAGAGTTGCAGCGGGAATTGGTCGAGATTGAGCAGATTGGCAATGCTATTCGCCTCTCAATTGAGAAGAAAGGCTTGACTGTTATGGCGTTGAAGGAACATCAAGCAACCCTTCAAGTGGTGGAAGAAGAAGCAAACACTGCTACTGCTGTTAATCGTGCTGCTGATGCTACCAACAAGGCAGAACATTCAGGAGTCATGCTCAAGCTCCGCGCTCGACTCCGGGAACAACAACAGCGCAAGACTCAAGCCAATATAAAGATAGCAACTGTTCGTGCTGATGAGCGAGAAGAGGCAGCACAAACCTTACTTCAGAAAGTACAAGGCAAGTACAAGCAATCCCTTGGACAACGCAAAGCTGATGCTGCAACTCCTGTGTAATTACACAGTCGCCTAGTCCATTAGCTTTCCGAGCCTGAGGTACTCCTCAGGCTCCCTTCACACACTACTTTCACTGCGTATTATGACCACTTTCATTAAAAGCTCTATTGCTGCATTCACTGTCCTTCTCATCGGACACGTCATCATCTCCGCTGTTATCTGGATTGGCAATCACTCTATTCTTATCGCTTCAGTCATCATTTTTGTCGTCATGATCGCACTCATCGCTTTAGCTTCTAACTAATGAAACCTTTATTCCCATTTACCGCAACATTAACTGGAGTAATTTTAATGTTTACTCCTATGGATGGGAGGTTGAAAATGTTGGTTGCCTCCCTGACTGCAATTCCTGGTTGCAGTTACTTATTAGACGAAAGAGCGCAATTACAACAAGCAATTTCTCGACTTGCTCAGCTCAAACAAGAAGCAAATGCGCTCGCTCTGACCAATTCTCAGCTAACTGCCTCGTTTGAGGCAACAGAAGTAGAGATTAGAACGAAGCTCAAAGAGGCAGAGCTTTCCTTAACCAAGGCTAATGATGAAGCTAATCGGATTAAGGCTTTAGCTCAAATTGAGGTAGAACAAGCGATTAATGATGCAGCCGAAATTGAGTCACAAGCTAAGAGGGACGCTGCTACCATCAAAAATCAAGCTGAGGAGGAAAAACAA
>JAAHGR010000837.1 GCA_010672425.1 Symploca sp. SIO2E6 | reverse complement strand
GCGGGGACGCGGAGATGGGGAGATGGGGAGATGGGGAGATGGGGAGATGGGGAGACGCGGGGACAAGGAGATAGGGAGATGGGGAGATGGGGAGACGCGGGGACGCGGAGACAAGGAGATAGGGAGATGGGGAGATATTTACCAATCTCCAAACAACAAATGACAAATGACAAACAACAAACAACAAACAACAAATGACAAATGACAAACAACAAACAACAAACAACAAACAACAAACAACAAACAACAAACAACAAACAACAAACAACAAACAACAAACAACAAACAACAAACAACAAATGACAAATGACAATTCTCAATTCTCAATTCTCAATTTCCAATAGCCCTTTGTGGCGATTGGCTTGGCGTAGGATGCGCCGACGACTGTTACAGTATATTCTATTTATTCTGGGGATTGCTCTGGGTGTAGCGATGATGGTTTCTATTGACCTCGCTAACGGCTCCGCTCAAAGAGCTTTTGAGTTATCCACAGATGCGATCGCAGGACATACAACCCATAGAATTGTTTCAGTAGCACCGAATGGGGTTGATGAATCGATCTACCGTCAGTTAAAAGAGGAAGTTGGTTACTCGACAGTAGCACCCGTAGTAGAAGGTTATGTCTCGGTTAAAGAATTAGGCGAACAGCCTCTACGACTAGTGGGGGTCGATTTATTTGCTGAGGCACCGTTTCGTAGTTATTTCAGTGATAATAGCAACCAAGGAACAGAAGCATTAACCGCATTTCTCACTCAACCGAATGCCATAATCCTTTCTCAGAATTTGGCTCAGCAGTATGGGGTGAGAGCTGGAGATTATTTAACCCTAGCTCAGGCAGGAAAGCAAATCTCTTCCCAGGTAGTAGGTATCATCGAACCAGCTAATAACCTAACCCGGGATGCCCTGAATAGTTTACTGTTTACCGATATTGCCTCTGCCCAAGAGATTTTAAGTATGATCGGTTACTTGAGTCACATTGATGTGATTGCTCACCATCAAGCTGACTTGGTACCAATGGAAGGGATTTTGCCCACAGGAGTCAAGATAGAATCAGCAGAAGCACAAAAAAATGCCATTGTGCAAATGACTGCTGCCTTTAAACTCAATCTGACAGCATTGAGTTTGTTGGCTTTGGTGGTAGGGATGTTCTTGATTTACAATACCGTTACCTTCAGTGTAGTCCAAAGAAGACCCCTGTTTGGGATTTTGCGCTGTTTGGGAGTTACCCCAGGGCAACTATTTGCCTTGATTTTAGGTGAATCCCTGATTCTGAGTTGTCTGGGGTCATTCCTGGGTCTAGGCTTGGGAGTTTTGTTAGGTCATGCTGTGGTGGGATTGATTACCCAAAGCATTAATGACTTCTACTTTGTAGTTAATATTCAGCAAGTATCCGTTGCACCTTTGAGCCTAATCAAAGGTTTGGCAGTTGGCATTGCTGCGGCAATTGTTGCTTCCCTAATTCCTGCCTTAGAAGCAATGCAAACCTCCCCTCAAACTACTTTATTGCGCTCTACCCTAGAGGACAAGGTTCGTAAAATTATCCCCTGGTTACTGGTTGCTTCCAGTATATCCATGGTTTTAGGGATTAGTTTACTGATGTTTAGGGATGGTGGTTTAATCAGTGCTTTTGCTGGACTTTTTGGTATCTTACTAACAGCAGCTTTGCTAACTCTACCTCTAACTAACTGGTTAATGCAGGGATTAACTCCCTTAACCAGTCGATTATTCGGCGTACTAGGAAGGATAGCACCTCGGAGTATTTCTCGCTCCCTAAGTCGAACCTCCGTAGCGATTGCGGCGCTAATGGTGGCAGTATCGGTAATTGTTGGTGTTTCCATTATGATTGGTTCTTTTCGAGGAACAGTGGTACAGTGGTTAGATCAATCCCTGCAAGCAGATATTTTTGTCACTCCCCCTACCACTACTGCCAACCGTATCTTCGGTCGTTTAGACCCCGAAGCGATCGCAGAAATTAAACATTGGCCAAGACTCGAAGATGTTGTCACCTATAATGAAACCGATATCGTTGTAGAAGATTATCAGCGCACCGCGAAACTGATTGCTGCTGGTGGCGATGTCTCTCATGGTCAACGTCCCTATGCTTGGATTCGAGATCATGTCAACAATCCTTGGCTCCAACTAGAGAAAGGAGAAGGGGTAATTATTTCTGAAGCTTTGATGCTCAAGGAAAATCTCTCGGAACCCCCAGAAACCATCACCTTAGAGACAACTTTAGGAACCCATAGTTTCCCGGTTTTAGCGGTATTTTACGATTACTCTTCTGACCAAGGAACTATCTTAATTGACGATGACTTATTTATTAAGTTTTGGCAAGATGAAAGCATTGCTTCTTTGGGACTTTTCGTCGAACCTGGACAATCGGTAGAAGCGATCATCTCCAATTTGAAAACCCATTTTCGGGGTAGACAAGACTTGTTGATTCAATCCAATCAAAGTTTACGGGCTGGATCTCTCGAAATTTTTGACCGCACGTTTGCCATTACTAGTGCTTTGCGGCTTTTAGTAGTTATTGTCGCCTTTATTGGTATTCTCAGTGCTTTGCTGAGTCTACAGCTAGAGCGGACTAGAGAATTAGGTATCTTAAGAGCTACGGGTATGACACCGGTTCAGCTCTGGCAGTTAACCTTTTTGGAAACAGGGTTAATGGGTAGTGTGGCAGGAATTCTCGCTATGCCTTTGGGTTATGCTCTGGCCTGGATTTTGATCTATGTTATTAATGTGCGTTCCTTCGGTTGGACTTTACAAATGCAACTAGCACCTAGTTATTTTTGGCAATCTCTGATTGTTGCAGTAGTAGCAGCTTTACTCGCTGGAATTTATCCGGCTTGGAATTTAGGGAACATGGTAATTGCTACAGCGATTCGACAAGAGTAAAGGTGGTAGGTGTTAGGTTTTATATTTAGGTTGAGATGATGTTTTCGGCATCTTAGCTTTCTGGTTCATTTAATTCAAGTATTTATGATGCATAGTGCAAGATGTGAGTTTTACGTAGCATTGCTCCTCTTCCCCATTCCCCATTCCCTATTCCCAAAAACTAGGAATGAAAGTACCATTACCCAATGATAAACGCTATAGTTATGAAACAATTATCTGTCCTAGTTATTTTACTTGCTGTCTCGGTAGGCATTATTGTAACTGTGTTCCCTCAGCCGCAAG
>JAAHGR010000836.1 GCA_010672425.1 Symploca sp. SIO2E6 | reverse complement strand
TTTAGTGGGAGGACATCCCTATTTGCTACAACTGACAGTTGAGCAGATGAAGCATCAAGGCATTACTCTGAATCAGTTGTTAGAGGAAGCTGCCACAGAAGCCGGAATTTACAGCAATCATCTGCGGCAACACTTAGGAAATCTAGAACAACATCCAGAATTAGCCAGAGGGTTTAGGGAAGTGGTAACCAAGGAACATCCAGTTAAATTAAAGCCTGTACTGGCATTTAAGTTACAGAGTATGGGTTTGATCGAGTTGACAGGGGATACAGCCACACCCCGGTGTCAATTATACCGCAAGTATTTTTGCGATCGCTTGAGTAGGGAGGAGTAAATTGACCAGAGAGATTTTAGATTTTAGATTTTAGATTTTAGATTGAAGAATTCAAACGGTCACAAGGAGGATAAGGAAGACAAGGGAGATGGGGGAGAGAATATCGCTAAACCTTCCTACCAATTCCCAATTCCCAATTCCCAATTCCCAATTCCCAAACAACCAACAACAAACAACAAACAACCAACAACCAACAACAAATAGAATGTACCAAGTCGGAGCTACTTTACCATCAGATGCTCCCAGCTATGTGACACGGCAGGCGGATCAACACCTTTACGAAGGCTTGAAGGCTGGGAAGTTTTGTTATGTCCTCAACTCTCGGCAGATGGGTAAGTCTAGTTTGGAGGTAAGAGCCAGGAAAAGGCTGGAAAAGGAAGGCTTTGCCTGTGCCTTAATCGACTTGACAAAGATTGGTAGTCAACAGGTTACTCCCAATAAGTGGTATGCCACCCTCATCAGAAATCTGGCACGCAGCTTCCGACTCAATTTCAATGTCTCACCTTGGTGGCAGGAACGTCAATTGCTAACTCCCTTGCAGTGTTTGAGTGAGTTTATCGAAGAGGTGCTGCTGGTAGAAGTTAGTCAAAATATTGTTATTGTTATCGACGAAATCGATAGTGTCCTCGGTTTAGATTTCCCCACAGATGACTTTTTTGCTTTTATCCGATCTTGCTATAACCACCGGGTACACACACCGGAATATCAGCGCCTGACTTTTGCTCTAATTGGGGTAGCAACACCGTCTGATTTGATTGGGGATAAACGACGCACACCTTTTAATATTGGTTGTGCTATTGAGTTACATGGTTTTCAGTTTCAGGAAGTTGAGCCGTTGGCTGAGGGATTGGAGGGTAAGGTAGACAACCCCCAAGCAGTTATCAAAGAGATCTTGAACTGGACAGGAGGACAACCATTTCTCACACAAAAGCTGTGCCAATTGGTGGTTAAGCAGGAAGAGCAAGTTTGGACTTCCCAAGCTATTGAACAATTAGTGCGATTGCAGATTATCGAAAATTGGGAATCCCAAGATGAGCCAGAGCATTTGCGGACAATACGCGATCGTATTCTAAGTAACGAGGAACGTGCTGGGCAGCTGCTGGAATTGTACCAGCAAATTCTGCATCAGGGCTACATATTACATGACAAAAGCTCTGAGCAGATGGCCTTAAGGCTATCAGGATTGGTAGTTAAGAAAGCTCAAACCCTAATACTTTACAATCTTATTTACCAGGAAGTCTTTAATCAGTCTTGGGTTAAGAACCAATTTTGGATGAATAAAATATTTACCCAGTTTCGACCCTATGCAGAACAACTCGAAGCTTGGCTAGCCTCCGATTATGATGAATCACGATTGTTGCGAGGAGCAGCATTGCAGGAAGCCAAGAAATGGGCAGAGGGGAAAAGTTTGAGTACTCAAGATTATCAGTTTCTCCGTACTAGCGAAGAATTTCAAACTGCTTTAAATAAACAAAAACAATCTCATCGTAGGAAACTGACTACTGCTTTGAGCATCGCTTGTGGGAGCATTGTCATATTGAGTCCATTGACTGGAAGATTATTATGGCAAAACTATATCTATTGCCCAGCTGGTCAAGAGAGAGTAAGTGGCGAGTGTTTCACATTTAACCTTACCAGTGGAGAAAGCAGACTCTTTCTTTCCCAAAGCAACTTTGACCTCGATAGCGGGATTAAGGCTTTCGTATCACACGAGTACGAAAAGGCAATAATTTCCTTTCAAAAAGCTATAGAAGCCGCTCCCAATGAGCCAGTGCCCCAAATTTTCCTCAACAATGCCAGAGCTCGTCAGCAGGGTGATACTTTTCAACTGGCAGTAGTCGTACCAGTGAACAACCACGCAGTTTATGCCAAAGCAATATTACGAGGCGTGGCTGATGCACAAACTACGTTCAATGATAGCGGTGGCAAAGATAATCGCTTACTGGAAATTGTCATTGCTAACGATCACAATGAGCCGGAAATAGCACACAAAGTTGCCCAAAAGCTAGTTGCTAAACGAGAAGTTTTGGGAGTGATAGGACACAACTCCAGTGAAGCTAGTGAGGCTGCGTTACCTGTGTACGAAAAACATGGATTGGCAATGATCTCTAGTACTAGCGCCAGTACTGTTTTAACAGGACAGGCTTTTTTCCGAACTGCACCTCCCAATAGCTTAACAGGTCAAAAGCTAGCTGAGTATGCCAAAAACACTCTAATTTTAGACAAAGTGGTAATTTTCTTTGATTCTGAGAGCAATAACAGCACAAGCCTAAAACAAGCCTTTGGGGTCAAGTTCCAAGAATTAGGGGGGAATTTAGTCCGGGAGGTTGATGTGAGAGCTGTTGAGCTGAATCCTAGGGCTGAAATTGAACGCAGTGTCAATCAAGATCAGGTAAGAGCTGTTGTTTTATTGCCAAGTGTAAAAACTAATTCTGTGGCTATTGCAATTGCTAGGGCAAATGCTCGGTTACCCCAAAACCAAAGATTGCAGCTGTTGGGTAGTGCTGTTCTGTATAATTCTGATACCTTAATACAGGGAGGTTCTGCCGTTGAGGGTTTGGTTTTAGCTGTACCGTGGTTTGGGGGCACATCTGAGTATACTAAAACAGCAGAACAGAGATGGAAAGGAAGGATCGGCTGGCGTACTGCCAGCAGTTATGATGCAACACAGGCTTTAATTAAGATTCTATCCAGCAATGCCACTAGGGAAAAAGTTGTTGAGAATCTCAATTTTGTAAACCTTTCATGTACTGAGACATCAGGGGAGAAACTCCGGTTTTGGGCATCAGGCAATTCTAATAGGGAATCTCGCCTGGTTAAAGTAGCTAGAGATGCACCAGCTCCCAGTGGTTCAG
>JAAHGR010000835.1 GCA_010672425.1 Symploca sp. SIO2E6 | reverse complement strand
CCCCATTCCCTCATCTCCCCATCTCCCCAGCACCTAACACCTAACTCTTCTCAAATTTCAGAGCAGCAGAATTCATACAATAGCGTAAACCTGTTGGTTGGGGACCATCGTTAAATACATGTCCCAAATGAGCATCACAGACAGCACACAGCACTTCAGTGCGTCGCATGAAGAAACTGTTATCAGCTTCTTCTTTAACATTTTCTGCTTCTACAGGTTCCCAGAAACTCGGCCAACCTGTGCCGGAATCATACTTGGTGTCTGAGTTGAACAACTCTGCATCGCAGCAGATACATTTGTAAATGCCCTTTTCTTTGTTGTCCCAGTATTCTCCTGTAAAGGCTCTTTCGGTACCCTTCTTGCGGGTAACCTGAAACTGTTCTGGTGTCAACTGCTGTTTCCACTCGGCTTCCGTCTTTTCTACCTTGCCTACCATAATTTGCCTCCTTGTCAAGAAAACTTACATTTTGATACTTAACTTAACATATAGCAATCCTAAATAGGAGCAGCATGAAATATCCTGTCTAATCCTTGCTATAGCTTGAGTGCTGGTGTCGATCTCAAATAGGATTGCTATATCTGGTTGCAAGGGAAGAACTTTCTGAGGAAGTTTTGGATGTTATGTAAATCTTTTAAAATTGTGAAATTTTTGTTTATCTTCTTTACACACTTACAGAAATTTGATTTTCCGAAGCTTCGTGAGTATGAACCTGGAGTTGGTACTTGCTCCGAACGGTTAGCGACCCTAAAAGTGTGATCGCTTGGGCACACAGCTTTTTTTGCGATAATTCATTTGTACCATAATTTGCCGCTCTTAAATAGGGCGGGTTTACTCTCATTAATTGGTCAATGTGCTTACCGGATCGGTACACCTGCCCCTACGGGATAATAAACCAATATTGAGGTTTTCCCTATGTGGCACTGTATACTGAGAGAGTGATCGGTTGGTAGCTCAGTTTTGCGATCGCTACATCTATAGGCGTTGTCACCAATCTACATCCGTGGAACAGGCTTCAGTGCCTGTCTTCATCTGTACTAGCAAGATGCTACTTCTACAAGAATAATCCCTGACTTGTGTTATTTTAATCCCAGATTCGCTTAACTCGATAAGCATCAAATGCAACATCTCTGCTCAGGATCGGTATATTTTCTACTACAGCTTGGGTAATTAAAAGTCGATCAAAAGGATCGTTATGATAAAAAGGTAAGCTTGAAATCGCTCCGAGATGATTTAATTGAATAAAAAGTAGTGCAAAGTCCTCTAAACTGACCTTTTGCGTAATGTAGGTTTCAATTGGTAAAGAAAGAGTTAATTTGCCTTTGCTTTGCTTAATTGCCATTTCCCAAACACTGGCAAGACTAATCAGTTTTTGGTTATTGGTATCTTCTATTATCTCGCGGACGGTATTGCTAAGGTTAGGATTACCAGAGAAGAACCAAATTAGGGTATGAGTATCTAGAATAAATTTCATTGATAATCCTGAAAATCTTCTAAGGGCTCGTCAAAGTCATCGGTTATAGATATCTTGCCTTTGTCGATACCAAAAAGAGGATGTCTTGTCTGGCGAGGGTCGGCTGATACTAATTTAACCATAGGTCTGTCATTTTTGGTAATTGTAATTTCTGCTCCTAGGGAAGCATTTTCCAGTAGTTCGTAAATTTTTGGCAAAGCTTCATTGATATCTATGGTTTCCATCAGTCAGCTCTCTTTTTTCTGTACTGGCATCTTGCCAGTTCCACGGTAGCACAATAATTGAGTTGACTTTGCTACTATTCTTTGATACCATTGGATAATAGAAAAATGTGCGCACATATATAGTGCCCAGAGAAGCAAATAGGCAACGTTGGCTGCAATTAAGCTGTATTAGATAGATTATTGATTATGTAGGGGCAGGTTCACCTGAAATTAAGGCAACTACAGGATAATTGAACTAAACCCGCCCCACCGATATCACCGGGGTAGGTTTACTCTCATTGATTGGTCAATGTGCTTGCCGGATTGGTGAACCCGCCCCTACGGGATAATAAACCAATATTGAGGTTTTCCCTATGTGGGACTGTATACTGAGAGAGCGATCGCTTAGTAGTTCAGTTTTGCGATCGCCTACAGTATCAGCTAAGCTAAGTGTATCTATAAGCATGATCACAAATCTACATCCGTGGAACAGGCTTCTAGCCTGTTTCAATCTGTACTCGTAAGATGGGCTCTCCGGTACTTGTGGTGGAAACTCCGGTATTTCTGAAGTGCTTCCTCAAAAAGATATTTCTGTAATCCTTGTTCTGTAAGGAATACTCAAAATGATAAACTCAGCTTATCACCCTATGTACTAGAGAGCCACAACTATAGCTACAACCTTTGTTTAGCAATGATTATAGCTTACTAGCAATAAAAAAATAGAGGCGGCGAAGGCTGATTTGACCTAAGCATCTCAACGATTTTATAGGCTTTGGGGAGGCTTCATGGGGAATGATTTACCCGATCCGGAGAAAAATACGCCTATTTTTCCTCTATCGTTGCTCGGTAACAGCATTGATATACAAGACTTTCAGCTATTATTGTCACCCCGTCAGGGATTTAGCTCATCCTTCTTGACTATTGGAGAATAGCGATCGCCTTCTTTACAGAAGCTAAATTATATGCGCACACCTATTCCATCATTCTTAATAAGACCATAGAAGAAAAGCGATCACAAGCTGTAGGGTCAATAAGATTTTAGATTTACCCCATAAATAAATGATACTGTTGTTGACCTGACCCCCAGCCGATTCGCCCACAGTATCATAAATTTATGGGCTTGTGACCGTTTGAATTCTTCAATCTAAAATCTAAAATCTAAAATCTAAAATCTAAAGAAACTGCCTTATTCCCAAAAAAAAGCGTCCCTCTTAAAAAGGGACGCTGTTGATTTGCTAGAGAGGTTCCTCAGAACCTGTGACTTAAAGATTAACCATTGATAGAAGGAGCAGTTAGAGCGACGGGAGCTGCTTCACCTGCTGCCAAGTCTAAGGGGAAGTTGTGAGCGTTACGCTCGTGCATTACTTCAAATCCTAAGTTGGCGCGGTTGAGTACATCTGCCCAGGTTCCTACTACTCGTCCCTGTGAGTCAATTACACTCTGGTTGAAGTTGAATCCATTCAGGTTAAACGCCATGGTGCTGATTCCCAATGCGGTGAACCAGATGCCAATTACTGGCC
>JAAHGR010000834.1 GCA_010672425.1 Symploca sp. SIO2E6 | reverse complement strand
AGAATAAAACGGTCACAAGCCCCTAAATTTATTTATGGAATAAATCTACAATCTTCAATCTTTAAATCCTCAAGCCCCTAAATTTATTTATGGGGTAAATCTAAAATCTTCAATCTTCAATCTTCAATTGTTTGACAAAATCAACCAAGTTCATCTTGAGGTTAAGCGCTCAAGAATTTTCTGGCAACCAGTTGAGCAAATCATCGCTGGTCCTAAAATCCCACATAGCATCTCCTAAACTTTCTAAATCATGGGAATTCAAACCTCCTATTATCGCACTTAGTTCAGAAGCTACTTCTGGGAAACGACGCTCAAGCTGTCTCAAGAGTAAGCCTCTTTTACCTTCTTCCCTGCCTTCTTCCCTGCCTTCTTCCCTACCTTCTTCCCTACCTTCTTCCCTACCTTCTTCCCTACCTTCTTCCCTACCTTCTTCCCTACCTTCTTCCCTACCTTCTTCCCTACCTTCTTCCCTACCTCTCATTTGAGCCTCCTCAATCTGTTCGATTTGCCATTGCGCCTCAAACTCTTGGGTACTCAAGATACTTGCTTCGTAACTTTTGTTATCCATATAACGGTCGTATGCTTTTCTTTCTTTGTCTGATAGATTATTTACTCGCAAGGTTTCCTTCGCTTGTACCATTCCTTTTGCTCCAAATTCCTCCTTGATCTCACTGTTTCTCAGAAAATAGATCCATTCCTGTAAGGTTGTTTGGGCTGTTCCTTTAAAATTCCTCACTTTCAACAGGTAGTATTCTGGGAAGATATCTGCTACTTTTTCTATATTAAACTTCTTTTCTTGAGCTTTGGTCAATTCCAGGGTATCTCCCGTATTCATCCCAATAAAATCTGATGTGAGACGATAAATATAGTCATCTCCCTTACCAAGGTTGAAGTAGACGATATTCACTGAGTAGACTTTCCTAATTTCGCCATACTCTTGTCCTTTTTCAAGATATTCGGTGATTAAATTAGACACACCGTAGAGCATACGATGAAAATAATCGAGTTGGGCATTATTTTGCACTTCGATGAGGATCAACTCCGAGTTGGCGGTTTCGGCAATAATATCGACCCGGTTGCTTTTATCCTCTTGAGTTTGTTGATTGCTTTCACTTTCGAGCAGGGTCTTGATGGTGATATCTTGATATAATAATTCGCTCAAGAACCCTTCCAAGACTACATAATTAGCCTTATTGCGTAGTAGTTTTTTGATAGCCCAATCAAAGCGAATATGTTTGGCAGTCATAGTCTTTTGTGCTGGTTTTACTACTTCTATGGTAGCAAACTTAGGGAACAAGCTTAGGGAGCAAGCTTAGGGAACAAGTTTAGGGAACAAGTTTAGGGAACAAGTTTAGGGAGCAAGCTTAGGGAGCAAGATGCTCCCACTACTATTTTTAGACTTAGATACAACAAAACAAGTAAATTGGATTGGCTATGATATTTAATAATAGGGAAGGTGTGCGCCTATAGCTATAAAACCTAACACCTAACACCTAATTATGGCTGGTTCAAAAATACCAAAATCTTACAGTAGAATAACTGGAGTTTTACTTGGTTTCATCCTCTGGGGCTAAGGTGACAATTTATTGTAGTAATACTCAGATTAAGGAAGTTATTTCTAAGGGAGGATATCCGGTTTCTGATATTTGTTCTAGCACCGGAAGCAATTTTTGGGGCAAACTTATTGGGATGTGGGTTTACTTGGTTTGGCCAAAGCACAGTTTGTCAAGGCGCTAGAAGCAGCGGATAATTTGGAGTTACAAGGGAGTTTGCAAGCTAGTTTAGGGGTAGTGACTGATTTGATAGCTACGACTCAGGCAGATTTTCAGGAAGCGGCGGAATTGTTGCAGGGTGCTTTGGTTGTTTATCGTGGTTTAGAGGAATTAACAGCAGAGGAAGTAGCAAGGATTGCTGAGATTGAGGAAAAGTTGGTTGAGGTGAAGGGGAAAATAGAGCAGTGAGTAAAATTAGGCAAGGATTGTTTTTAGTTGCTGGGTTTGGGAATTTTGTTGCCGGAGTTGGCTGTTGGGAAGAGTGATACCAAATCCGGTATAGATATCCTCGTTATGTCCCACCCTGTAGAGACGTTGCATGCAACGTCTCTACAGGGTTGTCGCGGTTGTCCTGACGGGGTGATAATAATAGTTGAACCTCCTGTATATCAAGGCTTTTACCAAGCACCGATAGCGGAAAAAATAGGCGTATTTTTCTCATGATCGGGTTTTTCTAACCGATGAAGCCTCCCCAAAGCCTATAAAATCGTTGAAACGCTTAGGTCAAATCAGCCTTCGCCGCCTCTATTTTTCTTAATTGCTAGGAAGCTATAATCATTGCTAAACAAAGGTTGTAGCTATAGTTGTTACCCCGTCAGGGGGAAACGAGTCAGCAGACGCGGAGACGCGGAGACGCGGAGACGCGGAGAACAGAAATCCCACCCAAAATTTCGTTCACCCCAGCAAACATATCTTACTCGCACCCCAAGCCGCCCTCAACCTGATACCCTTTGAAGCATTGAATGATAGCCTATTATGACAAACTTTTTGCCAATCAAGGCAGAAGCGAAGCACTACGGCAAACCCAACTAGAAATGCTCAAAACTGAAGAATATGCTCATCCTTATTATTGGTCTGCTTTTATCCCTTCTGGTGATTGGAGGGAAATGAATTAGGAATTGGGAATTGGGAATTGGGGATTGGGGATTGGGAATTGGGGATTGGGAATTGTATACAGGATATCTGTAGGGGCGGGTTTAGGGTCGCCGCTAACGCTTTATATAATAACTATTATACAAAACCCGCCCTGTCGATAACCTTGCGGATGGTTAAATTAACCTGGGGATGGATATCTGAACAGGCTTCCAGCCTGTTCCACAAATGAATCTTTGAATAAGGAGCTGATGAGAGGTGCGATCGCTTTCTCTACCAGAGACTACCTTATATGCGCACACTTCATCTATTATTCTTCAATAATAACATAAAGAAGAAGCTACAGGCAAGATGCCTGTTCCACAGGAATTGTTGTCTTATTCTTAAACTTAGGAAGCTACAGGCAGGATGCCTGTTCCACAATAATTTTTAGCTTATTTTAGTTCTGCCTCCGGTCCCCCCGTCCCCCTTCTTGGAGGGGTTAGGGGTGGGTTATGCCACCAAAGTGTAAGTATTCAACCAAACTTTATATTATATTCTAATAAACACTCACATCTCTAATAAACCACTGACCCTCTTGGCG
>JAAHGR010000833.1 GCA_010672425.1 Symploca sp. SIO2E6 | reverse complement strand
TGTCAGTGAGGAGCAGTTAATTATCGACTATTGGGCAAGTTATCAACAATTCCTGGGTAATCCCCAAGGATTTAATTTTAGATTATCTAATTTAAATGAGTCTCTCTTCTCAGGGACAATAACGATTCAAGGATTTCTCGAAATAGGTACTGTAAGCTTGATTGAGGAGACGATCATAGATCAGGAAGTTTTCGAGCTTGAGGCAGCTGAGGAATCTCAGTTCTTAACTATTTGTAGAACAGATGATCCTGAATCTCCTGGTGGTAATACAATTTTGGGCACAGTAGCTTCTCAATTTAATTTATTGAACTAAACAGGTAAGCCAACATGTCAGAAAATCCTAAACCTTTCTTAAGCGATTTCCCTATCAGTGAGTTTCCACTCCAACGTCCCCGCTATTTTGCTGGGCAATATCTCTTAGTAGAAGATTTTCAACTTGAACATAGTTATCTCTATGAGCGTCAGCGCTATCAAGCTTCTCGACTCTATGTTTCGGGCATTATTGAGGGTCTTGAAGTAACGGTTGAGGCCAATATGGTTAAGATTACACCGGGCTCGGCAATTGATGTTTCTGGGCGGCTGATTATCTTGTCTGAGAATGGGTATGAAGAAGATGTATCAGGATTAAGCGAAGGCGAATATTGGTTATGTATTGAATATCATGAGGAGATGACAGATGAACTACAAAGTGAGATTCCTGGCAGCAATAATCGGTTTCAAGAAACTCCACAAATTAGTATTGAAAGCACAGCACCGGATGATTCTCGTTTGGTAACTTTAGCTAAAATCACTAAAAATGGAGCAACAGCAGATGTAGATCCATCAGTGTGCCAATATTCCGGCATTTACTTACCTAGCTCTCAAGGAAGAATCAAGCTGCGTGCTGAGCAACAGGATGATGGTAGTTATGGGGCTTACCTAGAGGGAGATTTAAGGGTTACTCGTAATTTAACTGTTAGTGGCGTCTTGAGTGTTAGTAAACCAATTCAGTCAGAACCGGAAGGTCTTGAAATTCTCAATGTAGAGCAAATTGCCGATCTTGATAGGTTTTTTGAGGAGGAAAACTTTAGTCCATGGGGAGATGGAGATAATGGTATTTATTATATGGAAGGTAATGTTGGTATTGGCACCGAGGAGCCTCAGAAAAAACTAGATGTTCAAGGGGATTTAGAAGTCAATGGAAATATATACCTGGGGGATACAGGAAAGATAACTTCTGAAGCAGGGGCTAACGAAATTCAATTTAATAGTGATGATATTACGATAAAATCTAATTCTACTGCCTTTTCTATCGGTATACAGGACATACTCAGTATGGATGCGACAACTGTCACTATTGGGAGATCTTTACAAGTCAATGGTAACCTTAAGGTAGGTGATGGTGTAGAAATTACTCAGTTTATTGATACTTTAGATGGCGGTTCAAGTGATCAAGTCCCTACGGCACAAGCGATTAAAGACTATGTTGACTCACAAGTTTACCAGTTCTTTAATCGAGATTAAAAGGATGAGGATAAACCACAGAGGCACAGAGGACACAGAGAGAGGGATGGGAGTATGTCACCAAATAGCTTACAGGATGTTTCAACTCAAAGACCTAACTACTATGATAGTAAATGTCTGTTAGATAATGACTTTTACCTTCAACATCACTATATTATAGATCGCCAGCGTTATCAAACTGCCAATCTTCAGGTATCGGGTATTGTTCAAGGGCTTACGGTAACTAAGAAGGGAGATAATACCGTCACAATTTCTAAAGGCTCGGCAATTGATAGTTCGGGACGCTTGATTGTGCTACCCCAAAATGAAGTTTATACGGTAAACAAGTCTGGTTCATTGTATATTAAGTACCAGGAAACAACTGAGGGTAAACAACAGCAAAAAAATATTGACAATAGCTATACTCGATGGGAAGATACTTATACATTTGAGATCTTTAGCTCTTCACCAGCTTTAGAAGAGGGCTGGCTCAAGTTAGCTGAACTTACCTTTAATAGGAGGGTAGTAAGCACTGAACCTACAGTACTGGAATATTCGGGAATTTGTTTACCAACTCCCCAGCCACAAGAACCGATTACCCTCTCTTACCAAAGTTACCAAGATACCCAGCTTCCTACTTTAGAAGGAAGCTTAACAGTTGGGGACTTAACTGTAGATAAGAAACTAAAGCTTGAACAACCAATTGATTCTAATGATGTAGAAATCGTTCATTATAGTCAAGTTACTGGTTTAGCCAATTATATTACTAGCAAGCAGGCAAAATGGCAAACTGATATTGATAAGACCTATATATATTACACAAACAATGTGAGCATCGGTATCAGGGAAAATGCAGATAGACAACTCAAAATCGCAGGAGATTTACTGGTAGGAGGAGATGCTCCAGAAATAGCTTTTAGTTCCTCAAGAAGTAGTATAGTTCATCAAGATAACAACAAAATCATTTGGCATCCCGATAAGTTAAAGTTTCAGGACCAGAATAGTATTATTCTGGCTAGTGGTTCAAGTAATCAACTAGTTATTGACCAAAATCAGGTTAATATTGGCCAGGATGCCAGCAGCTTGCAAGTCACAGGGGAGCTAACGCTACCAGAGGGTGTCAGTATTAATCAGTTTTATGATGGCAAAGTAAATGACTCTATGGATTTAGAGAAAATGGCACTTACGGAAAATGCTGTTACTCTCCTAGTTCAACAACAAATCAGAGTCAAGGAATTCGATTTAGGTGGCAACGTGACGCTAGCGATGGTTTACATCCCAGCTGGTGAATTTGATATGGGGGATCTGCATGGGATAGATGGAGGGCATGTTATCACCTTTACCGAAAGTTTCTGGATTGGCCAATACCCAGTCACTCAAGAGCAGTACCAACAGATTGTTGGCGATAATCCCTCTGGTGTTAGAGATGATCTCACAAAACCAGTTGAATCGGTAACCTGGGAAGATGCAAAGGATTTTTGTACGGCGTTAAATGAAAATAGTGAGCTCAATGAGCAATGGGGGACATACCAGTTTCGTCTACCGAGTGAGAGTGAATGGGAATATGCCTGTCGAGCCGGTACAACAACACTATTCTACTTTGGAGATGAAGAGGCTCAATTAGGGGATTACGCTTGGTTTAAGGAAAATAGTGGGGGAGGAACCCATTCTATTGTAGAAGAAGTAAAACAACCCAATGAGTGGAATGTATACGATACCCTGGGGAATGTCTGGGAATGGTGTGAAGATACTTACA
>JAAHGR010000832.1 GCA_010672425.1 Symploca sp. SIO2E6 | reverse complement strand
CCTCTGTGACGGATTGCTGGAATATTTTCAGGCTTCCTGGTACACTTATTGTCAAGTCTGGAACCCGGACAGCCAGAAACCCCCAGAAGACTTAGCACAGAAATTCTATCCCTTAAGACCTGTAATCGAAACTGGTTGGGAGATGCCAGTGCTGGTTCGAGCCTTGATACTGGGGGTTCCGGAAGAGAAGATAGTACAAGATTGGTCAGCAGTTGCTCAGGAAATTGTTGAATCAGAACATATAGATGCAGCAGATACAGGTAAGAGGCTTGATCTGATCCGGGATGAGTGGATTACTAACGATTTAGATGGTTGGTTAAGCTTGCATCGCTTTTATCCCGGTGTTATTGAGCGGGTAAATCAGATACTATCCAACAATTCAACAGAATTATTTATTGTAACCACTAAAGAGGGACGTTTTGCCAAACGGCTATTACAGCAGCAAGGCATTCAATTGCCAGAAGAGAGGATTATCGGCAAAGAGTGTAAACGTCCCAAATACGAAACTCTGCGACAAATCAGAAAGGCTTACCCAGAGGCAGGGAGTCTGTGGTTTGTCGAAGATCGGCTCAAAACCTTACAATTAGTACAGCAGCAGCCAGACCTCAAAGACGTGAAACTTTACCTAGCAGATTGGGGCTATAATACTTTAGCACATCAGGAATTTGTTCGCAATGACCCAACAATTCAGCTATTAACCTTAGCTAAATTCAGTCAAGATTTCTCCTTTTGGTCTTATATCAAGTCCGGATAATTACTTATAATTCCCGGATACCTTGCAACCTTCTTTCTTCCCTCGGAGCCTCGGAGCCTCCTGCCTTGTTGCAGCCAAAGTGTAAGTATTCAACCGGACATGATATTAATCTTCCTTTGTATTCTTTGTGGTTCATTCCACCCAATTGCTTAACGGTTACGGGACATCACCAACAACTGTACCAATTGCAGAACCGCGTACAAGGCAGTAGCCACGTAAGTAAAAGCCGCTGCCTGTAGAACCGCTTTTGCTCCCTTATTTTCCTCCCCTTGCAGGATTCCCATGTCATCAATCAGCTTCAATGCTCGATGAGAAGCATCAAACTCTACTGGTAAAGTGACTAGATGAAAGGCGATAACTCCAACAAAGAGGATGATTCCTAGCTGGATAAATACTGTAGAAATCGCACCCATCGAGCTCATCAAGATGCCGCCAATTACCAACATTGGACCGATTTGGGAACCTAGGTTAGCCGCTGGTACTAAGGATGCCCGTAGGTTCATGAAAGCATAACCCCGTTTGTCCTGTAAAACATGACCACATTCATGAGCCGCCACCGCTGCTGCCGCTAGAGAATTCGAGCTATAGATGCCTTCAGATAACCGCACGGCTTTGGCACTAGGATCGTAGTGATCTGTCAACTCTCCTGCCACCGGCTCCACTCTAACATCTGTAATGCTCATCTTGCTCAGAATAGCCTGAGCTACTTGTGAGCCTGTCATGCCTAAGCTGGAACCCACTTGAGAATAACGTTGGTAAGTGCCTCGTACTTTACTCTGAGCCCAGAACATCAGTAGCATTCCTGGTATCAGCAATAGGTAAGACCAATGGTACAACATAAATACCTCTCGATAAACAATTTTAGATTTTAGATGGAATCAATTGGATACATGAAACTACAAGCTCAAGGGTCACGATTCCAGAAGATTCTAGTCAAGAGGCTGGTGCAATCTCTCAAAAGTTTTAGGTTTTAGGGTTAATACCAAATCCGTTATACACAAACCCGTTATAACCCACCCTGTAGAGACGTTGCATGCAACGTCTCTACAGCGGGTTTCGCGATTGCCTTATTTGTAGTCTAGCTCTCATCGGATTTGGTATAATTGGTTAACGGCAGTAGATGACACAACTAATCATCTTCTTCCTTCGACTCCAAATCAGCATCACTCTTAGAAAGTGGGACTTTGGGAGTTTTCGATGTAGGAACTGCTGTAGTCACAGGGGAAGGTTGCCCCTGTTTTGTTGGCTGTTGTTCTTTTACCTTATCTGTAGCTCTCTCAACGAGGTTTGGCACGTCTTTTTGTAAAAGCTGTTCTTCTTTTTCCTGTTCTTTAGCTATCTCAACGAAGGTTTGCACGTCTTTTTGGATAAACTGTTCAACCCGGACAGCAAAGTTAGGATAGGCTTTCAGATGGTTGGGGTATTTTTGATAAATGCCACTTAATTGGAAGAATTGCCAAGCCTCACTTTTTAAACACTCGGCTGTTTGTCGATATTGAGTGGATTTATCACTAAAATGAAAGTACTCCTCGACTGCAGCGCTAATCGCCACTACCTGGCTGAGTCCAAAGGTAACCCAGCCAATAGTTTCTCCGAGTTGGTTGTCATTGAAGTTGAGGCTAACCAAAGCTGGAATAAGTACGCCGCCAACAATGGTGGCTAGGCGGAGGCGAGTTGACCATCTTTTTGCTCCCCCAGACCGACTTTCAAGCCATAATAGTTGATCTAACCAGCGGGATTTCATAAACTGCTTGTTGATCTCTGGGAGTTCGAGCTGATCAATGAGCTCTATGAATTTTTGTTTATATTCTTCCTGATAATTTTTCGCCATGTTGCCAGCCTCGTTTCACCTCGTTGAATTGTGCTTGCGATTGCTTAGCCTGCTGTAGGCAATCGCTCTGTTAGGGGAGCAGCAGTTCTTATTTTTGTCTGCTCTACTTAAAATACTGGAGTTTAGATTATCACAAACCTTTACTGCTACCATAAGACTTACAACCTTAAAATATCCCTAAGCTAAACCGTCAGGTTATCGATAGGGTAGGTTTGGCATGATGGTTATCGTCGAATGCGTTAAAATATCCCATTACCGTAAGGTTATCGCTAGGGCGGGTTTTGAGACGATGGTTATCGTCGAATGCGTTAAGATATCCCATTACCGTAAGGTGATCGCTAGGGCGGGTTTTGAGATGATGGTTATCGTCGAATGCGTTAAAATATCCCTAAACCCGCCCCTACGAATACGATGCAACTTTTCGACGCTTTCATTTCTTACGGATCAGGATTGGGAAGCATACAAGGCTAAAGGATTGCATTCGAGCTTTCCTAATATGCACCCTACCATTAGTAAGATTAACTGGGTGTACTTTCTCCGAATCAGGATAAAAACAGAGATTAGATAAATTGGTAAGAAAAGTAGGGGCGTATTGCATACGCCCCATATTGCATACGCCCCATATTGCATACGCCCCATATTGCATACGCCCCATATTGCAT
>JAAHGR010000831.1 GCA_010672425.1 Symploca sp. SIO2E6 | reverse complement strand
TCAAATTGAGGAGGTAGAAATTATAGTCAAATGCTTGCTGTATAAGCATTTGACCTACAACTTGACCTAGCATCAATTCGACTTTCTCCATGAGTTGGTTGTGTTTGCTGTTATTGTTTGCTATTATTATGAATAATGGAGAAGGTGTGCGCCTATAGATAAGTTACAATTAATATCAAGTAGGCATAAGCATGATTAACTCCTGTGAAACTGGCAAGATGCCAGTATAGAGGTGGAAACAGGTAAACGATCGCATTAGTTATCCCATTTCTAAGGCAGAAAAAGCGATCGCATCTAATAATTATCCCGTTTCAGGCGGCAGGAAATTACATTAGAGCTAAATTGCCAAAATTGCACCTATAGATATTCTATTATCACATCACTGTAGGAGAAATTATGATTATTGCCATTGCCTACCATAAAAGTATTTGGTATGTTGTTTTGAAGAAAATCTTTGTATTGTTCCTGTGAACCTGGTAGGATATATTTCAACTTATCGCCAATTTCAAAATCCCAAATTCTTGGAGTTTGGTGGGAGAGTATATCCAATAAGGGCTGGAACCTATAATCAAAAACAAAAGTATCATTGCCAGCGCCACCTATTAATTGATCTCCATATTGTACAAACAAAGTATCATTGCCATTACCCACAAACAAAGTATCATTGCCATCACCACCGTATAATAGGTCATCACCTCCTTCACCGTCTACGTAATCATTGCCATCACCACCTATTAAAGTATCATTGCCACCAGAGCCTTCAAGATAGTCGGAGCCCCGACCACCATATATCGTGTCATTGCCATCAGCCCCATGGATTTGATCGGGAGAGCTCAACCCAAATAATTTATTATTGCCTCCGAGGGCGAAAAGGGGCAGTGTTAATTCGGTGTGATAAAGTTCGTGGTGATAGGTGTGGAATACGTTAGATTGATCTTCGTTATTGGTGGTGGCGTAAGCCGGGGTTAAAAAGGTAGACAGAACAAAATATACCGTAGGGGCGGGTTCACCAACCATCTTTCGGTATCGACAAGTCAATTAGACAAACCCGCCCCGGTGATAGGATAGGTGTGGGGTGGAGCCGGGGTGAAATTACCGCCCAATCGGGATTGGTGGGCAACAATGGGGATAGTATTAGTTGAATGGCCATTGATATTGATGTTGCCCACCCTACGATATCTGGTGTGTAGATGGGAGGCTGACTTTGTTCCTATATCAGCCGGGGCGGGTTTGGTTAAATTATCGTTGAATAGCCTGCATTTTGAGCGAACCCGCCCCTACACATCACATCGGGGCGGGTTTGGTTAAATTATCGTTGAATAGCCTGCATTTTGAGCGAACCCGCCCCTACACATTTACTTTCTGTTCTTCTTTAAAAAGGTAGACAGAATAAAATATACCGTAGGATGATCGTGTGGCTAGCCAGGAAGGGTTTGGAAGACTTTATAAAAGAGGCTGTCGGTGCGCATTAGATTACATTGGAGTACACAAGGGTATGATTTTATATCATGTCCGGTAGGAATATTGCCATCCTTTCAAGGAAGCAGTTGAGGAGAGTTGACACCATGTCCCTAAAAAGCAGTGCGTTTATTGTCAGATTAGAAGGCAGTCGTCATGAGCGATCGCTTTAGACAAAAGCCTTTGTGTTTTGATCAGATAGCGAATTCTATAAGTTTATTGAATATTATTGCTCATGTCTTATGAAAAACGAAACTACAGTTTTAGTGTTAGCGCTGTTGATTACCATGGGATTAGTCGGTGCTGGGGTTTGGTGGTTTACCCGTCAGTCTGAACCTGACAAGGTCGAAATTTCTACTGGAGAAGAAACTTCTAGTGGAGCAACTTTTGCCGAGATGCGGAATATACCAGAAGGACTGTTTAGCTATGGTGGTAGCACCACTTGGGCACCAATCCGCAAAGAAGTAGATCCAGCAATTCAGACTGTTTGGCCAAAGTTCCGGCTACGATATACTGATCCCACTACAGGTGCTCCTGGTTCCGGTACTGGGATCAAGATGTTGTTAAACAACCAGCTGGCATTTTCCTAGTCCTCTCGTTCCCTCAAAGATAAGGAATACGAGCAGGCAAAACAAGGGAATTGAGAATTGAGAATTGAGAATTGAGAATGGGCTCGTCGCTACTAGTAGCGTGGAATACCAAGTAATGAGTAATGAGTAATGAGTAATGGATTTTGAATTCAGCGCAGCGCTACTAGGGTTATTGATTTAATAGATTACAATAGAGAAAACGATGAAATTGACCGAGATTATCACTAACAATCTAATTATCAATATTGATGAACTTAAAGTAGATCATGAATTGGTTTTAGAAATCCAAATACAACTCCATGAATTCGGACTTTATCCCGGCGGCAGATGGCTGGATGGACAGTATGGTAATACTACAACTAAAGGATTGAACAAATTCTGTCAGGTGATGGAATTGGCTGATTTCGAGACTAAACAGATTAATGCCACTTTAGCCAGCGCACTACTCAATACTGACTCAACAGAATTTCGCTTAAAGTCAGCAAGCAGTAAGGAAGATGTATTTCAAGAGTTTTTAGCAATTCAACCTCATCCTCAGACGGGAGGAGGGGTCTATCTAGATCGAGGCATTGCTCAATCTCCTTATCAAGGAGAAATTAATTATTATCCCCAGCGTTTAAAAGAAAAACCGGATGGAGTAGAGGTGATATCTTTAGAAGATGATCGCTTTGAGTCTTATCCAATTTTAGGGGAACAACCTAAGATTGAAGCCGAAGGACTTGACTTCCTCCATAGTGACATCAAACAAGCCTGTGTTTGTCTCGGTAGTGTAGTTGACGGCACAATGGAAACCCGTTGGTTCGGCAAAAATGCCCTAGATAATGTTGAATTTTGGAGTGATACTAAAATTATTCCCATTATCAATCTTGTCTGTCAACTCAATGGTAGTTTCCCTTTAATTGATATTGATCAATGCCTGATTCGTTCTGCCGGTAGTAATGGAGGTTATAGTTTTAATCGTCTGGTGGTCGGCACTGTTAGTTATAACTTCGATCCTTCTAGTTCTAATCGGATTGCTGCCATGTTCAAACGCTTTTCTACTTATGCTGGTTTAGATCAGTGGCTCCAAGAGATCACGGGAAATCAGCAATTAACTTTTCAAGGTTTATATGGCGAATATCCTCTGATTAACTTCCCTGAGTTAGTAGAAGCAACTACAGAACGAGTGTTATTATCTGCTGCTCCCTTAACCTCAACAGCTCACAACAAA
>JAAHGR010000830.1:2811-3268 GCA_010672425.1 Symploca sp. SIO2E6 | reverse complement strand
ATTTGCGGAAGGTGCAGAAACTCAGCAGGCATTCCCAGCTGGATACTCTGATGATTTACGACGATAACCGGGGACGCGACCAGGGAGAAGTGACAGGGTTACTGGATGGACTAATTGATTGACACTCCCACGGCTACTGAAAGCCTACACTGTACCGTTAGGTCAGTGTAGGTAGTTTACGTTACCCAATCAACATCCTGCACAAGTAGAAGAGAGATGTTTAAAAACAAATGTCAGGCTGCTATTGTTAGCTGGCTTGATGACTGGGCACAAACCAAGCGATCACAAGGACAGGATGAATGGACATGGCTGACACTCTCTTCTCTCTCGAAGGAGCTTGGCTATTGTCGGGACACCATTCACACTCACCTCAAAAAGCTCCTTGAAGCTGGAGTGATCGAGAGGAGGTTAGCTAAGCGCTGGCCTACGGATAAAGCTTGGGCATATCGGCTGGTGG
>JAAHGR010000830.1:0-2711 GCA_010672425.1 Symploca sp. SIO2E6 | reverse complement strand
AAGGAGCTTGGCTATTGTCGGGACACCATTCACACTCACCTCAAAAAGCTCCTTGAAGCTGGAGTGATCGAGAGGAGGTTAGCTAAGCGCTGGCCTACGGATAAAGCTTGGGCATATCGGCTGGTGGGGCACAAGAGAGATGAGTCGCCGAAAGCAGACAGCTGGTGATTCACCTAGAAGTATACAGCTGACTTAAAGCGGAGAGTAGTCTATTCGTAAAAAACAGCCCCGCTTCTCTTCCAAAACGGGTTACAAAGTAGCCAAGTCTCTTACTTTCTGTGTCGGCTTTTGCTCTGAACCTGGTTCTCCCGCGATCGCACCGATTAGAAGGATCGCTATCTCCTTCTTCCGTTCCTTAGGAAGTCGGAGCACCAATTCTTCTATTTCCGGTTGAGCTTGTGTTATGTGCTCTCCAGCTACTAGGGAAAAATAGCGGGTTACTGCTTCCTGAGGCATTTCTCTCAAAAGCAGGGAGAGGTTTTCCACGTTAATTGGAGACTTTCCGTTTCTGAACGCAGAAATAGACTGCTGAGAAAATTTGCCTCCTCTTTCTAGGACTCTCTCAGACAGCAACCTTGCAGTAATTCCGTACTCTTTGAGAGTTTTATCGAATGCTGCGCCCCAGTCCATCTACTTGCTCCAGGTTTTTTGGCCTATTAATTTATTAAAGCACACTTGAAAATTTTCGATGCCTAAAGTATGCTTTAAAATGATAATTCACCTAGAAGTCAGATTTCTAGGTGATACATAGGATCTTCATTATGACTCAGAACACAGAAAGTTGCAAGCTGCTTGGGGGGAAGAAATGACCTTTTACTCAAGCGTACTAGGAGAAGTACAACACCCAATCAATGTCCTGCACGAGTATCTAGAAGTGTTTAAAAACAAGTGCCAAGCTGCGATTGTTAGCTGGCTTGATGGCTGGGCGCATACCAAGCGAGCGCAAGGACAGGATGAGTGGGCATGGCTGACACTCTCTTCTCTCTCAAAGGAGCTTGGCTATTGTCGGGACACCATTCACACTCACCTCAAAAAGCTCCTTGAAGCTGGAGTGATCGAGAGGAGGTTAGCTAAGCGCTGGCCTACGGATAAAGCTTGGGCATATCGGCTGGTGGGGCACAAGATAATTGAAAAAATTTTACCTGTCGAAAACCAGAGTATGGACAGTCAGAAACCAGACTATCAAGAGCAAAAAAACCAAACTATGGGCAGTCCAAAAACCGATTATATTCTTAATACATCTCCTAATCCAATTCCAAAACCAAACCTAAGGGAGGCTGAAGAATTTTTTCAAGAAGAAGAAGTAATTGAGAACAAGGATAGTCTGTCAGTTGGGATTAGCACTGACAACTGTGGAGAAGAAGTTTCGGAGGAGAGGAAGCAGCAAATTCTTGAGTATATAGGGGTAACTTCTCCAGAAGAACAATCTTCCGCGCCGGATTTAAGGGGTCAAAAAATTTCGTCAAAGGGGAACGGGGGAATTTCTCAAGAAGAAGCGACTATTGGCAACGGGGAAAAGCTGTCAGTGTCGGAGTTAAGGGGTGAAAAAATCCCTTCAAACCTTCAGCAGAAGCTTGACAAGGCTGGGGTTGAGGTGGATGAGAAAGTGAGGGAAGCGATCGCGTCTCACCACCCTTCACAAGCTTTGGGGGCAGCACAGCACTGTATCGACACTGGTGCAACCATCAAGAACCCAAAGGGAGTGTTTCTGTTTCAGATTTCTCGGCAACCTGTTGAGCCAATTGGGCCGAGGCTACCTGTAAGAACAGCTGCTGATTTTCAAGTAGAAGCTGTTCCTTGTCCCCCTGAAATTAGGGAAGAAGCGTACAAAATCATACAGAGGATAAGGGAGCAGCGCCTTTCTTCTCCAAGCTGAGTTTTTTGAGATTGCAAGGCCCACTTGTCTGTACCTTCTTTCGCTTGTTTATAGGGTAAGACAAAACGGGTCACAAAGTAGCCAAGTCTCTTACTTTCTGTGTCGGCTTTTGCTCTGAACCTGGTTCTCTTACAATCGCGTCAACGAGAGACTTAATCAGCTCTCTCTTCTCCTCTCTGCTAAGGCTCTCTACCTGCACTTCTAGAGGCGGAACTGCTGCTGGTGGCAAGCTTCCGCCCAGTACCAAAGAATAGAATCTCGCCTGAGCCTCGAAGGGAAGTTGGGCTAGGAGGCTCGACAAGGTTTTGCTACAGGAAAAAATGAGGCTTGCGAGGAGGAACAGTGGCCAAGGCTAAAACTAAAGCTGTTCGCACTCTCATAATTAGCAGCAGTTACTATTTGGGAATAGTTGAAATAGCAAAACCCAAACGAAGAAGAAGTCACAAGGGATTTCATTTGTAGCAAAAATTTATCGAAATTTCCGGAGGAATCTTTTCAGACTTTGGAAAAGGAATAATAGACAGCGAAAGCTACTCAAGTACGCCTATCGGTGACTGTAGTGAAGGAATGAAAAGCATAATTCAAAAGTCTAGTGATACAGATAAACAAAAAAACCTTGCCTTATGGCAGTCTCCAAAGCTGAGTTACTTCCTATCTATTAGCTCGATTTCAACGGGAGCCCTATCGCTCTTTTCAGTAGCAGCCATTTTGGGAACCCAACCAGCCCAAGCTGAGTTTTCAGAGCAATCTGCCAGTTTTCTGGATCAAACCGTAGAAGAAGAAGAAGGTAGCCATAGCAGTTACCCGGCAAGTGAGGAGAATTTCCCCACGGAAG
>JAAHGR010000083.1 GCA_010672425.1 Symploca sp. SIO2E6 | reverse complement strand
GGGAAGCCAGAGGATGCTACGCTTTTACTTCCACGGGAAGCCAGAGGATGCTACGCTTTTACTTCCACGGGGACTTCCGGAAAAGTGTACTTCATTACAGCGCAAAGCGCTGTATATGACATTCCCAATAAGGAGACCAATTACCAGTCAACTGATGATTACGGTAACGGGTATCAAGATTTACTACAGTTTGTAAACTATTAATGACTGTTTCTAGTTTATCTATATTTTTACCTCTTTTATTAACTCGTTTTAAATCTTTCTTGAACTGATTAGTTATAACAAGTTTCAGCAATTTATACTCCTAAATCATGGCGCAGTTCAGCAAAATCTTCGTAAGTTTCCAGATTTTCTTGAAACTGAAGTTCTGCAATTGCTTTAATAGTTTCATCATTAAAACTTCTGTGAACAAAAGGAATATCTTTGGTAAGTGCAACTTGACGATAAAATAATTCAACAGCCTCACTTTTAGTCATGCCAAACTGTTCAAAGATTTCTTCAACCACTGCTTTTATCTCTGATTCAATTGAGATGTTGATCGATTCTGTTTCTTTCATAAACTTGATGGTATAACGAGACAATTATGCTTATTATAGTATAATTGAGAGCTGCTATACTAAATCCTACAGATAACCTTCCCCCAATATGTATAATTTTAATTGAAATTAGCCTACCGTGCATTTCTATGCAAAAGCAAGCCAATAAATTTAGCCACCTCACGGCGATGGAAAGAAGATATCTGTCCTTTCCCGCCAGACTTGTATTCGAGAAAAACCTGCTGCAAGGGAAAGTCCTAGATTTTGGTTGTGGCTTAGGCAATGATGTTAAATTATTACAGAAAAAAGGCTGTGAGATTACTGGGTATGACCCTTATTATTTCCCCGAATACCCTAATGATAAATTCGATACCATTATTTGCTTCTATGTTTTAAATGTTTTGTTCCCAGAAGAACAAGCTACTGTCCTGATGGAGGTCTCCCATTTACTGAAGCCGGGAGGTAAAGCCTATTATGCCGTGAGAAGGGATCTCAAACGAGAGGGGTTTCGAGAACACTACATTCATAAGAAGCCTACCTATCAATGTATCGTTAAACTGCCCTTTCAATCAGTGCATCTAGATGACTATTGCGAAATTTACGAGTATATCCATTATAATTACCAGAGAAATGCGGCTAATAGCTGTATCTTCTGCAACCCTCACCGCAAGATCACTTTACTAACCGAGTCAGCAACAGCTTATGCCATGTTTGACGGTTATCCCCTGAGTCCAGGTCATGTGCTGGTTGTACCCAAACGTCATGTGGCTAACTATTTTGAGCTGCCATTTAAGGAACAATCTGCCTGTTGGTTTATGGCAAACAAAGTACAACAATTTTTAAGTCAAGAGTTTCATCCTGATGGGTTTAATGTGGGAATCAATATCAATAGAGATGCGGGCCAGAAGATGATGCACACCAATATTCATATCATTCCTCGTTACCAAGGTGATACTGTCGGCGCTAAAGGTGGCATGAGACATGTGATTCCTCAAAGGAAATTTAGAATTTAGAATTTAGAATTTAGAATTGGGAATTGGGAATTGGGAATTCGGAATTGGGAATTGAGAATTGGGAATTGGGAATAGACCTACCACAATTTGATGTACCTCATGGATTTGATAGCTGCTATAATCCTTGCACAGTAAAGATTTGAGTAAAAATCAATTCGACCTTCGACCTCTCCGAAAAAGAATCTGAAACCCTTGTCCTGTCTATGTGAAAACCTAATTTCCACCAGATGTCTATTCCCTATTCCCTATTCCCTATTCCCTATTCCCCATTCCCTATTCCCCATTCCATACATCAAATAATTTGAGGTGCTATCTGGAATAGTAACCAAATTCGATGAAGGTATAGAAACAGTGGAGGCATCATAACAACTCTCAAAGATGAATACTATTGCTAAGCCTAAGCTTAGACCAAATACTCAAGATAGTTCGTTAGATTTTAGCTTCCAAGCTATTCTGGAAGGCTTTATTGATGGTATCTTGATTTTAACACACCAAGGAAAGTTAGTTCACGCTAATGATACTGCTCGCAAAATTTGCCAGGGAATTGATGCTGACGCACAGACGCCGGAGTCACCTGATGCGGGGATGAGGACAAGACCCTTGTTCCTTTCATCGATAACGGATGCAAGTGCATCAGTGGGAAACTCTGGGGAATCTAATTTTGTACCTCAAGCAATCTGGCGTGTCTGCCTCAATTTGATCGAAAGTCGCAAGTTATATCCCCATCAGCCGATGATTCTGGAGTCTCAGATGGCTACTGGTGATTTAAGTAATTTGCGGGTTAGAGTGCAATGGCTCCAATTAGCGGCATTTGAGCACCCTTGCATTTTAGTCACCCTGGAAAATCAAACTCAATCTCTTCAGAATTTAGCGCTCGCAGAAGCGTACCAATATGGCTTGACTTCCCGTGAAACAGAAGTTTGGCTACTACGTCGTTCCCAATATACCTATAATCAGATTGCAGCTGAACTGTTTATCTCCCTCAATACAGTCAAGAAGCATCTTAAGAATATTCTTGCTAAGCAGAAAATGACAGTTGAATAAGCTGTGGCTGCATTTAAATGCTGAACAACTGACGTGGGGACGCGGAGATTAGATGAGGAATAAGTGCTTTAAATGCGTCGCGAATTTAGGAAAACAATGGAGAAAACTTCTGAGACCAATGTACAACTGCATGTAGATATTCAAGGCACGGGATTCCCGATTCTTTGCCTTCACGGACATCCGGGTAATGGCAGTAGTATGTCTGTATTTACCCAGCACCTGGCTCAACGATTCCAGACTATTGCTCCCGACTTAAGGGGATATGGTAAAAGTCGTTTCAAGGGAGATTTTCCCATGAGTGAGCATCTTCTTGACTTAGAAACTCTCCTCGATCGCCTCAAGATTAACCGTTGTCTGGTGCTAGGCTGGTCATTAGGTGGCATTCTGGCGATGGAGTTAGCCTTGAAGTTACCACAGCGAGTCTCTGGCTTAATTTTAATTGCCACAGCAGCTCGTCCTCGCAGCAACCATCCCCCCATCAGTTGGCAAGATAACCTCTACACTGGCATTGCTTCGATTATTAATTGGTTACAACCCGGTGTAAAGTGGAATATCGAAACCTTTGGTAAGCGATCGCTTTTTCGCTACCTAATCCAACAACATACCCCTACTACCTACCAGTATCTGGCAGCGGAAGCCATCCCGGCTTATCTACAAACCTCTGCTGCTGCTACCAAGTCCCTGAACAGAGCCATCAAAGCTAGGTATAATTGCCTGGGAGACTTAGGTAAAATTTCCTGTCCCAGTTTAGTCTTAGCAGGAGCAGTTGACCGACATATCACAGCCGAATCGAGTCAAGAAACAGCTCAACATCTTCAGGATAGCCAGTGGCATTGCTACCCAAATACAGCTCACTTGTTCCCTTGGGAGATCCCCCATCAAGTACTCAAGGATATTGATAACTGGATTTGCCTCCATCCCCAGGCGGTGAAGGGGGAGCTGGGGAAGCTGGGGAAGCTGGGGGAGACAAGGTAGACAAGGTAGACAAGGTAGACAAGGGAGACAAGGAGATATTTACACTCACCAATTCTCCATTCCCAATTCCCAATTCCCAATTCCCCATTCCCCTTAAGGCTCTACTGTAACAGTTGTTCCCATCTTTACCTTCTCAAATAGCTCCACTACATGTTCATTGTGCATCCGGACACAACCGTTGGAAGCTGCCTTGCCGATAGAAGAGATAGTGGGAGTACCATGAAATCCAATTATGCCATTGGGCAGCTCGGCAAAGCCAATCCACCTCAACCCTAAGGCACTATTGGCTCCTGGAGGAAATACTTCTCCTGTCCAAGGACTTTTCCAAATTGGATCTACAACCATTTGAAATACTTCGTAAGTACCTGTGGGAGTGGGAGTACTGGATTTGCCGATAGCAACTGGATAACTAGCTTCTTCCTTATCACCCTGATAGACATAAACTTTACGTTCGCTTAACCTGAGTACCAAACGAGTATCCTTGGGTATTTCTATTGGTAAGGGTAGATAGATTGAGGGAATTCCGAGTGATGGCAATGCCAATGATAGTTCTTCAATCGTTAGAGAGTCCCTATCCAAGGTTGTGATGCCTTCAGTTGCTGCTGTTGGGGTAGCAGCAGGGAATGATTCAATTTCCAAGGTTGTCTGATTGTTAATATCTCCTTCTGAGGTTGTGCTTAGAGGTGGTGTTGCTTGAATAATTGGGTTACTACTGTCCTCTTCTGAGGTTGTACTTAGAGGTGGTGTTTCTCGAATAATTTGGTTACTACTGTCCTCTTCTGGAAGATTACTGGGGGATTCCGTTTCCAGAGTCGTCTGGTTGACAGTTGTTGCTTCTGGTATGGGATTGGCTCTTGCTGCTTTGGGTTGAGTCCACAGCAAAAGCATAGCTGCACTAGTGCAGAACAGCATCAAGTTTCGAGATAGGCTTTTACTTGTTATCTGTATAGTCATGTTTGATAGCTAAAGTTCTCGCTTTGTGCAGTACATACCTGACAATTTAAGTCCATTTTAATAGACCTAAGCCTTGAAAGTGCACTTAAATCAGGGAACAGGGAACAAAGATAAATTATGTTAACTTTGGACTTGTTTTACTTCCCCAGGTTCCCTAACTCCCCCAGCTTCCCCTGCTAACTAGAAACTACCACAGTCCACGAATCGGACCACTACCAATACAAGCACCCAGGGTACTATTGCTGGTTGGTAGGGCAGCGCCGCGAGGAGCCTTAGTCACTGGGACCCAAGCCTTAGTATTATTCTCAAGGACAATGGCAACGTAAATGGTGTCCATGTTATTCTCAGAAGGCAAACGCTTCTCTTCATAGGGTTCAGATAAGGTAATCTGCTCTCCCAAAGGGAAAAAACCTGTTGGCTCAGAGTCAGTAGTCAGATTCTCGGCGTTGCCTACAGCATAGACTGGAATACCAGATACCCCATCCTGCTCTTTTCTAGGATTGATCACTCGGCGACACTTAGGGTCTTTAGGATCTGCTGCTATTTCCCAAGCACTTCCCGTAGGCAAGGGGTTTACGACTCTGGAATTAGGGAAATTGTCAGTTTCTGGTGTTGTTGATGCTGCAAGGGTAGCAGGTATGCCTCCCATCGCGACGGAGAGTGAAACTAATAAGGCTGCTGGTTTTGCCAATTGATCAAGGGTTTTCATCCGTTTTACTCCTCTAGCTCTATCCCTAATAATGCTAAAGCAGAAGAGCTAAACTGTTCCAGTCTATAAATACTCTTATATCGGCAATAAAGCGATCGCTTTCACTCGTAGGGTGGGCAAATTGAAGCTCAGCAAAGCAAAAGAGACGATAAGTTACCGATTTTTGCCCACCAATCTCTACCGGGGGAGAAAACTGTGGTGGGTATTGTCAGGAAATGCTATTGCTATTAAATGAACCACAAAGACACAAAGGGCACAAAGGAAGAAAAGAGAACTAGTGGCGTGACTTTCACTCGTAGGGTGGGCAAATTGAAGCTCAGCAAAGCAAAGGAGACGATAAGTTACCGATTTTTGCCCACCAATCTCTACTGGGGGAGAAAACTGTGGTGGGCATTGTCAAGAAATGCCATTGCTATTAAATGAACCACAAAGACACAAAGGACACAAAGGAAGAAAAGAGAACTAGTGGCGTGACTTTCTCTGGTAGGGTGGGCAAATTGAAGCTCAGCAAAGCAAAGGAGACGATAAGTTACCGATTTTTGCCCACCAATCTCTACCGGGGGAGAAAACTGTGGTGGGTATTGTCAGGAAATGCTATTGCTGTTGTGGGAGATTGTTGACAATGCCCACCCTACTGTGAGGGATTTGTGTTCTGGGAATTAAGCATTCCTGATATCATAAGAAGTTCCTTAAAGCATTTGTTCAGCAAATGGAAGAGGAAATTCAAACAGATGCAGGAGGTAAACAACCAAAATGGAATGTGCTTAACCAGCAGGTTAAAGCTTACAAGCAGTTTGTCTACAACCCTAGCCAAGATTATCAGCCGTATCGGATTCGCTAGTCAATGTTATTTTATGTGGTTGCCTATGATATTCCTGATGATAAGCGTCGCAAAAAGGTATCTGATATCAATTCCGGTTGCATCGGAATGATTAAAAATCTGGCTTTCTGGTTAGAAAACATAGATGCTGGAGGGCGCAAGCTTTGCGCCCCTACATTACGAATATTATCCCAATGTAGCCGGAACTGAGTTACCAGGGTCAGTGATCATATAATTGCGTTAGCGGAGCGAGGCGTTAGCGAGGGGGTCAGAAAATCGCTGAAATGCTGATTCTTGCGTATACCCCCTCGCCGTATTGTCTGGCAAGGGTTTATAATCGAGCAGTCCCCACTCGCTGGGGAAACTACTTGAATGGAAACGAGCCAAACTGGGTCGAGACGATCTATAATGATCGTTGTCCCCACTCGCTGGGGGAACTCCAATTCCCAATTCCCAATTCCCAATTCCCTTGTTTCTCAATAGTAATGAGTTTTCAGAGAAAAACGTCGTTCATCAGGAACGGCGTTTTTTTTAGCTAAAGTTTGTTACAAAAATAGGAACCTTTCACTTAATTAGTGAGTAATCGAATTCCCCGTGTAAGTCATGAAAACTGAAGGTTACACTCTAATTGAGTTGATAGCTGTCTTATTTTTGATAGGATTAATTTCAGTAATAGCCGCGCCTTTCTGGTTCGGATTCTTACAACGACAGCAGATACGCAGTGCAGCAGCTCAACTTAGATCTGTTTTAGGACTAGCTTCATCCCAAGCAACTAAAGACTCAATTCGTTATGCAGTTACTGTCTGCTCTAGTCCTTCTGATTCTGAGCAATTTAATGGGATTAAATACAGTATTCATCCTTATGCTAATAGTCCTGTTAATTTTACCACAATTGAAAAAGTCTTCATTGTAAAATCGACTGTGAGGCGATCGCCTGCTAGGTACAATTTGCAAGAGTTTAACCATGGTGATTGCTATACTACTTACTTAGGATTGTTTCCTGGAAATGGCTATGCTTTAGGATTTTTATACCTATCATTGCCCAAACACAAGTATGTTTATCGAGTTGGATATAACACTCTCATCGGCAACATTGCGAGTTGTCCGGTAATTTCGATAGAGAAAACTCAATGTTACTAACAAATGCAGCAGTTTGCTATGCTATGAGGTAGGTTGTTGATCCCCCTAAATTCCCCGTTGCTCCCCCTAAATCCCCGGTTGCTCCCCCTAAATCCCCGGTTGCTCCCCCTAAATCCCCGGTTGCTCCCCCTAAATCCCCGGTTGCTCCCCCTAAATCCCCGGTTGATCTCCCTAAATCCCCGGTTGCTCCCCCTAAATCCCCGGTTGATCTCCCTAAATCCCCGGTTGCTCCCCCTAAATCCCCCTTAGTAAGGGGGACTTTGATCTAGGAACTTTGATCTGGGGACTTTTATCTACTGTGCTGTATTGACAGTAGGGGCGCAATGCTTGCGCCCTCAATACTTGCGCCCTCAATACTTGCGCCCTCAATACTTGCGCCCTCAATGCTTGCGCCCTCAATGCTTGCGCCCTCAATACTTGCGCCCTCAATGCTTGCGCCCTCAATGCTTGCGCCCTCAATGCTTGAAAACCATTAAAGTCGTAGTTATTTAAGGTCATTCCTCTTCTACCTCTTGGAGCGATCGTACTTGTATTGTAAGGAGTTCCTATTCTTGATAGTAACTCATGGGAGTTGACAAAATGCACGACCCTTGAACTTGTCACCATTGGTCAAGCGGTAACAAAAAGCGATCGCTCCACCAACAAGGTCTTGACAAGGGACATTCTTTGAGCAGATAATTAATGGTATGGGTAGATTACCAATCATCACTAATGAAGAAATCTTAGAAGCAGCCCGCGAGGTATTCCTCGCCCAAGGGTATGGTGCTTCTACCCTAGATATTGCTCAAAATGCCGGTATATCCGAAGGGTCAATCTTCAAACGCTTTCCGACGAAAGAGGCACTCTTCTTGGCAGCCATGGGTATTCCTGAACATCCACAGTGGCTAGAAGATCTAGAAACTCTGTCTGGGAAAGGTGACTTGAAGGAAAACTTGATCACCCTCTCGCTGCAAATTATTGAGTTTTTCCGGGAAGTCGTTCCTAGGTTGGTGATGACTTGCTCACAAGGTACTCATCATCAAAACATGCAGAATTTAAAGGAATCGCCCTTGGTTCTCTATTTAAAGGCGCTAATTAATTTTTTTATCGAGGAACTTCAACAAGGACGTATTCGGTCATGTGATCCAGAAATACCGGCTCGTATGCTATTTGGCTCTTTAATGAACTACGTGTTTTTTGAACAGGTGGGTGTTCAACGGGCTATCCCTATTGCTCCCCCAGCCTATGTCCGAGGTCTTATCGATATTCTCTGGCAGGGTATAGCTTTGCCTTAATTCCATGAGGTAATGGGGAATTGGGAATTGGGAATTGGGAATTGGGAATTGGGAAAAATCCTTGTTCCTCTAACTTTTCGCTATTTTTAATAAGTGAGTGATCACTTAATTAAGTATGGAATGTAAAAAAAATTAATACTATAATAGATAAAAGGTAATCTTTCTTAACAAAATCTTCAGCTCAACCAGTAACAAGGGGACAATTGTGAGGAAACTAGACCAAGATGAGGGAAACGACTTCTTTGTGCCGGTTCAACTTCAATCCGCTTTCGCGAAATTGGAGGCAGAACAGGGTGAGCGAAAAAAGGAGTGGGGAAACGAGTCAGGAGACGCGGAGACGCGGGGACGCGGGGACGCGGAGAATGGAAATCCCACCTCATATTTCGTTCACCCGGCAGAACAGCAAAATTCCCCCTCAGCCACTGGGGATGAGGGAGAGGAAATTCTCACATCTAAGAGGGAAGCAGTAGATGAGAGTGAGTTTTTTCAGACTAATTCTAGCCGGTTACCAGGTAGGGGAGGTTTATTCGCGGGCATCGGTATTGGTATCGTGTTAACTATTGTCGCCACCAACTTACTTGGTTCTCAACAAGCTCAGCCTCCAGCTCAAATACCCCCGGTTGCGGCATCACCAGTTCCTGGTACTAGTGTCACAGTAGCAGAAGTAGAAACTCGCAAGATTAACCGCACTTTGGAACAAAAGATTGGTACTGTTGAGGCTTTTGAGAGGATTGAGGTGGGGGCTCAGGAAACTGGTTTAAAGATTGAGCGAGTGCTGGTAGACGAAGGCGAGTTTGTGAAGAAGGGGCAGTTAATGGTAACCCTAGACCGCTCTCTCTTGGAAGCTCAGTTAGCACAAGGTAAAGCAGCAGTTGCCGAAGCAGAAGCTCGTCTAGCAGAACTTCAGGCTGGAGCACGTCCGGAGGAAATTAGTCAGGCACAAGCCCGGTTAGACCAAACAAAAGCCCGTCTACAGCAAACCCAAGCGAGCAAACCGAGAAAAATAGACGAAGCCGCAGCTCAAGTCAACGATGCTCAATCTCGCTTGGAACTAGCCCAAAGTCGCTATGACATGTATCAATCCTTGGTGAATAACGGAGCCGTATCCCAAGATCAATTTAACCAAGCCGCAAGCGAGTATCGTAGTGCTCAGGCAAATCTGTCGGCAGCGCAGCAACGTCTTAGTGAAGCCAAAAATACCAATAATCCAGAAGAAGCCCAGTTAGCTGCCTCAGTGAGAGAAGCTGAACAACAGCTTAAACAACTGCGTGCCGGTTCTCGTCAAGAGGTGATTGATCAAGGGAAAGCTCGATTAGCTAGTGCTAAAGGACAAGTGCAATCAGTAATGGCACGATTGAACAATACCCGGGTATTAGCTCCAGTTAACGGTAAAATTGCCACCAGGAACGCTCGCGTAGGGGATGTCAGCTCAGGTTCTCAGAAACTCTTCACAATTATTGAGCAAGGGCGCTTGGAACTATTACTAGAAGTTCAGGACGATGAACTACCACAAATTAGCACTGGACAAAGTGTCAAAATTACTTCACATAATGATGCTAATGATAACGATGCTAATTTGGTTTTCTACGGGAAAGTGCGTGAAATTGACCCGGTGGTCAAAGAAGGAGCTCGTCTAGCAATAGTAAAAGTGTCTTTGCCTAGTTCTAAGTCTTTACAAACAGGGATGTATTTACAAGGAGCCATCACCACCTCATCGGCATCAGGTATGACAGTACCAGCTAAAGCAGTGCTACCCCAAACTGACAGCAGTGCAATTGTTTATCAGTTAGAGGCAGATAACACTGTTAAAGCTCAGAAAGTGGAAGTTGGAGAAATCCTGGCTGATGAGCGGCTAGAGATTAAAAGTGGTTTATCCCCAGGCGATCGCATTGTAGTCAAAGGTGCAGCTTATCTTAAGGATGGCGATCGGGTTGAGGTGATAAGTAATAAGTAATAAGTAATAAGTAATAAGTAATAAGTAATGAGTGATGAGTGATGATTGATGATTAATGATTAATGATTAATGATTAATGATTAATGAGCACCTAAAGGCGCAGGAAACAAATAACAAACAACAGACAACCAACAACCAACAACAAATAACAAACAACAAATAACAAACAACCAACAACAAATAACAAATGACAAATGACAAACTTCCATATCTCTACCTGGTCGATTAAAAAACCAGTTCCCACGATCGTCATGTTTCTGATTTTGGCGATCGTAGGTCTCATCTCCTTTACACAGATGGGAATTAACAATGAGCCGAATATTGATATTCCGGCAGTGGGAATTACTGTCACCCAACCAGGAGCTGGACCAACGGAACTCGAATCCCAGGTGACGAAGAAAATTGAAGATGCTGTTGCTGGTTTGGGAAATATTGATGAACTTACTTCTACTGTTACCGAAGGAAGCTCAGTTACTATAATTAATTTTGTTCTAGGAACAGATAGTGACCGGGCAACTAATGATGTGCGTAATGAAATAGCACAAATTCGCCAAGATTTGCCCGAAGATATTAACGAACCGATCGTCAAGCGCTTAGAATTTATTGGCGGTTCGGTGATGACTTATGCTGTCTCCTCTGACAAGCGCTCAGTGGAGGAGTTGAGTGACCTTATAGACCGGAAAATTAGCCGTGAATTGCTCACAGTAACAGGCATTTCCCAAATTGACCGGCTAGGAGGGGTTGACCGGGAGATTCGCGTTGACCTTGACTCTAGCCGGATGCAAGCCTACGGTATTACTGCCACCCAAGTCAACGACCAAATCCGCCGGTTTAATATTAACTTACCTGGTGGTCGTATTGAAGTTGGGGGCGGTGAGCAGAATGTGCGCACCCTGGGTAGTGCTAAAACTGTTGAGGAGTTAAAAAAATATCGCATTGTTCTCCCCAACGGTGATACTGTACAACTTGATAGCTTGGGAAAAGTTACCGATGGCTTTGCTGAGCAACGGCAGTCAGCTTATCTTGATGGGGAATCAGTAGTAGCTTTTTCTGTTTTCCGCAGCACCGGCAGCAACCTAGTTGATGTCGAAGAAGGTGTCCGCAAGGTAGTTGCTGGTTTAGACAAAACCTTGCCTGAAGATATTAAGCTAAGTCTAATTTTTACCCGTGCTGATGAGATCCGGGCTTCTTATCGAGCAACAATAGAAGCTTTGATACTGGGTTGTCTACTTACGGTAACCACCGTAGGCGTATTTTTGCGTGATTGGCGGGTAACTCTAATCACTGCGGTAGCATTGCCTCTATCAATTATCTCCACTTTTTTGGTGATGAAGGCTCTTGACTATACTCTTGATGGCATGACTCTTCTGGCTTTATCTCTAGCAGTAGGAAACCTGGTGGATGACGCGATTTGCATGATTGAAAATATCGATCAGCACTTGCAGATGGGTAAGGCACCTTTCCAAGCAGCAATGGATGGAGCCAGGGAAATTGGTTTAGCAGTAGTTGCGACTACCGCCACCATTGTGGCAGTATTCACTCCTGTAGCCTTTATGGGAGGTATCCCAGGTCAGTTTTTCCGGCCCTTTGGAGTGACTGTCGCCGTCTCCACCATGTTTTCTACCTTGGTGGCAGTTACCATGACACCGATGCTCAGTGCCTATCTCCTTAAACCAAAATATGCTGCTGTTCAACCTAATGGTAGCAATGGTAAGAACTCTGAAGAACCAAGGCAGAAGGCAGAAGGCAGTCCCCATGAAAAAACTACACCACCAGGTGATGAAAATTCCTTTCTCCGCGTCTCCGCGTCCCCGCGTCCCCGCGTCTCTTTTCAAGGCAAAGCTGTTGATGCTTCTAGTTTCAAACCTTACCATACTTCCCGGCGATTCCAACCCTATCGCTCTGTCCTTAAGTGGGCCCTCAGGCATCGAATCACTACTCTCATGATTGCTTTAGCTTTCTTCATCGGTAGTTTGCAACTAGTGCCCTTTATTCCCCAGGGTTTGTTTAGTAGTGGTGATGATGGTTTTAGTAGAGTAGGGATTGAGTTACCCCCCGGTTCCCTACTCAGGGATACCGAAGAAGTAATGCAACAAACTAATCAGGTGTTGCAGGCAAATCCAGCAGTTAAGAGTGTCCTGACAACTGCTCGTGATGTGAATTCTGGTATTGTCTATGTTAACCTCCTACCGAAAGAAGAACGGGAGGTTTCTAAGCGGCAATTTGAGCAACAGATGCGGGAGGTTTTCCGGAAAATTCCTGGTGCTAGGGTTACTTTCCAGAGCCTAGGACCTGGAGGCAGTGGTAAGGATTTGTCCATTATACTCAAAAGTGAGAATCCTCAAGTACTGACGCAAACAGCGAATAGCTTAGAAGGGCAAATGCGGGAAATTCCGGGTTTGGTAGAAGTTTCCTCCAGTATCAGTCTAGTACAACCAGAGATTGTGATTGACCCAGATCCAAACCGTGCCGCTGATTTAGGAGTTTCAGTCAGGGAAATTGCCCGTACTGCCTCTCTGGCTCTAATTGGGGATAATGAGTCTAATCTAGCTAAGTTTAACCTACCGGACCGACAAATTCCCATTCGTGTCCAAATCGATCCACAGCAGCGCAGTAATCTCGAAACTTTGAAGAATCTTCGGGTTCGGAGTCAAAATGGAACCCTTGTACCGATTACTGCTGTAGCAGATATTCGCCTAGGTAGTGGTCCGGCACAGATTAAACGTTTTGACCGCAATCGCCAAGTTAGCTTGGGAGCTAACTTACAAGGTATCTCCCTAGGAGATGCGATGGAAAAAGTCAGAGCCTTGCCTGCCATGAATCCCTTACCAGCGGAAGTTTCTGAGGAACCTGCTGGGGATGCCAAGATTATGCGAGATGTATTCGGTGGCTTTTTGGGAGCTTTAGGTTTGGCGGTACTGTCGATTTATGCCATCCTTGTGCTACTTTACAATAATTTCCTCTATCCCTTCGGGATTCTGGCGGCTCTCCCCTTATCCGTCGGTGGAGCATTCTTGGGATTGTTGATTGCTCAGAAGGAGTTGGGGTTATTTGCCCTAATTGGCATGGTACTGCTGATGGGCTTGGTAACCAAAAACGCCATCCTGCTGGTGGATTTTACTTTAGCAGCAATCAAGCAAGGGAAATCCCCCTTCAAAGCAGTTGTCGAAGCTGGTGTCTCTCGCTTACGCCCAATTCTCATGACCTCAATTTCTACCATTGCGGGGATGACACCAATTGCTTTAGAATTTGGAGCCTCTGGTGAGGAGCGATCGCCGATGGCCATTGCTGTGATTGGGGGTTTTAGTACTTCTACACTGCTCACATTGGTGGTAGTACCAGTACTGTTTACTTACGTCCATGGCTTCTTGTGCTGGCTTGGTAAGCTGTTTGGTGGAGGGCAAAAGCGTCGCCAAAGGGTTTTGGTAGATGAGCAGTTTGGTGAGCAAAGGGTAATAAAAGAAGGCAGAAGGCAGAAGGCAGAAGGCAGAAGGCTCTAACTCACATCTTGCACTCTTTTCATAAATACTTGAATTTGGTAAATCAGAGGAATCAATTTCAATACTGAAACGGTCAAATCTTATCACTGTTGCCAGATGAGCTGTTGCCTACCTCCACAAGTATGTTTCCAGCAGGCGTGCAAGATCTGAGCCTCCCACGGACGCAATTAGCTTCGCTAGTGCCGTAGGCAATCGCATCCGCAATGGATGTAACAAACAAGCAAAACCCTCTTTCCTTCTGCCTTGGAGCCTTGTTTCTTAAGAGGAACCACAAAGGCACAAAGGTCACAAAGGGAACGAAGAGAATCATACCAAATCCGGTATCGATATACCCGCTATGCCCTCCCTGTAGAAACGTTGCAGGCAACGTCTATACAGGGATTTCACCGTTTGCTCAAAACGGCTCCATTGTATCCAAGCTTCGGCCAAAAGAGGATAACAATAGGACTAATTTTTCCTGTCAACTCTGTAGATGGTTTCCATTAGACTAACATTACTTATTCCCTGTTCCCTGCTTTCACCCTATATGTGCGCACATTTTCCCATTGTAAAATAATACCAAACAATCAAAATCAAGTCAACCCATTGCCCGGTAAAGAAAGCAACAGCTTATCTGGCAAAAATTGTTAACATCTTCACTGTGGAACTGGCATCTTGCCAGTAGCAGCAATCTTGAGGTAGGGGAATTTATTGTTTATTGTAAGCGATCGCTCCACAGAAACCGTAGGGGCGTATTGCATACGCCCGTATTGCATACGCCCCATTCCGTATATAAGCGAAGAAAGTTAATCTAATAAACCTCGTCATGAGTTCCAATTGATTCTAAAAGAATGGCTTGCGCTTGTTCATATTCAACAAATTTGAAAATAATCCTTAAGTCATATCCAACACGACAAGCCCAAGAACCTTGAAGATCACCTTTTAATTTGTGGGTTATTAATCTTGGGTGAAATGGTTCTGTAGTTGTTCAGGGGTAACTGGTTGACATTTACCTTCAGCAAACTCTTGATCAGCTTCTTGAACATCTCTAACTCTCTCAGATCTTCGACGATCGCGAAGCCGGTTTTGTAAAATAAGAATTAGGTTTTCTTGGTCTTCAAGGGGAAGTTGATCAGCCGATTCTAGGATTTCTGCAAAGGTTGTTTTTGTCATCATGCTTTCTATCAATTTTTGTGGTCAGTTTAACAACGTCCATTATTCGGATACACAGAATAGACCTTTCATTATTCTACCTTAAATAAGAGAACCACAAAGGCACAAAATTCACAAAGGAAGAAAGTCCGATCGCTTTCTCTTGTAGGTTGGGTGAAGCCTGCATCGAAAGCCAATGCCAATTCTCTCGGTGTTAGCTTTCGCTTCTGGTAGTTTCCTTGAGATTTTGGTCAAAGGGGTAATAACGCTTCACCCAACCTACAGCCTTGTCGCCTATTCTTTTATTCCTCGATACTGCCAAACTGTTGCTCCTCCAAAATAGCAATATCCTTCATCGAGTTTTCCAGCCATTGTTGAATCGGTGAATCCCATCCAGAGGTGAATTTGGTGGTGAGCCAAGTATCAACAATCTCGATTGCCTCCTCCGGTGAGGTGATGAACCCTCCCAAAGTTAGAACGTTGGAGTTATTGATGGAACGGGATTTTTCAGCAGCGTTACTGTTCTCACATACTGCCGCATAAACACCAGGATGCTTGTTGGCAATGATCGCCATTCCCATACCAGTACCACACACCAGGAGACCCCGCTCAACTTGCTGATCTCCCACTCGTTGCGCTACCTCAGAAGCTGTTTGATAGTAAGGGGTTTGGGTTTCGTGATCGTTAATGCCTACATCTTCTATTTCTATCCCTTTGTTAAGCAGGTGCTGTTTAACAGCTTCCTTCAGATCAAATCCATAAGAATCGGCTCCTAAGGCAATCTTCATCATAACCTCCCAATGGGTAACAAGTAACAAGTAACAAGTAACAAGTAATAAGTAACAAATCAAGAGTTCATGTTTGGATTTCCCCTAACACCTAGCATGTTCCAGTTCTAACAAAGTCAACATATTCTTGTAAAGAAGCTTCATGATCAACCTCAAGAACAACGAACTCCGGTAATTCATAGGGATGAAGTTCACAGAGGCGGTTTTTCAAACGTTCTACTCCTTCTGCTGCAACTTTGATCATTAAGGTGATTTCTTCGTCAAATTGAACTTCTTCTTGCCAAAAATACACACTTTGTACTGGATACATATTGATACAGGCAGCAAGATGCTCTTCCACGAGTAAACGAGCAATACGTTCCCCGTCTGCTGGTGGTAAATTCGTTAGTGCAATTTTGATCATCTGATTTATGGTGCAACTCTTTCTCTCAATAAAAAAATACTATAGAATTTCAACACTGGGAATCGGAGCAATAAGCCACCGAATTGCCAACAAAGCTGTCTCCGGCTGCACATTGTAAGTTCCCCAGGTACACAGGTAAGCTGCTGGTGTTGGTTGTAGCGATCGCTTTTGGCTAGAGCACCAATTCAGAAACCGGGTTTCTTTAGGAGAAATCCTAATATTTTGTCGTTATTCTTACAAGAAACCCGGTTTCTAGGAATACTGAATCAGTGTTCTAGGCGGATTTGAGGTGAGTAACCGGAATTTGTGCCATTTTCTCCGGAACTTCTACTCCGGTGGCAACAGCATGGACTGTATGAAGAATATCGGCACAGTAGTACCGATTACCACAGGCAAGGCTCTTACCGAAATTCGCCATAACTGAACTCCAGAATCTATCTGTCCTCATTTACCAGCATTCAAGAAGCCCGACTTCTTAAAGAAGTCGGGCTTCTGGGAGTCTCCCGGTGAGAGAGATTTGAGGTTTCTAATTTGCCTTCTTCCCTATATAGGATAAATGCTTCATTCCTTCTTACTTGTTACTTGTTACTTATTCAGCAAACCCTATTTATGATTGCTATATGGCGTTTGAGTGCTAAAAAACTCTATAATGGAAATACCCCAAAGGGTCAGAAAAATTATATTCCTCTTCCTCAGCTCCCCCTGCTGCCCCTTCCCGTTGCTTTTATTGATGAATTTTGCATCCTTTAAGATTTAATTGCAAATCCGGTTTACTATCCCATTTATTTATTGTTATAAAATTAGCTAAGATATATGATTCAACCATTTACAAAAGATGGATCATGAAAAAGGATTTAGGACAAAATGCTAGTTTTATCGGCTTTTTAATGTGATTAGATAATTAAAAGTTACGTAAACAATCGCGTTATTCCTTGCCATTGATCAGGAAAACAAGCTATTTTTTATTTAGCTTGACAAGCAGCCATGATGAATCGCCTAACAAGATAGTTTACGGTAACACCAAAAAATTATGAGTTTGGATTACACGGTATCAAAGTCTTCAATTGTAGTAGTAGCTAAAGAACAAGTATCTTCAGAGCTCAATGGAGAGGCAGTAATACTTGATATGAAATCTGGTACTTACTATGGTCTAAATTCCATAGGTGCTAGTATCTGGAATTTGCTCCAGCAACCCAAAAGCGTCGCAGAGATTCGGGATGCCCTGCTGACGGAGTATGAAGTTGAGCCACAGCGATGTGATCGCGAACTGTTGGCACTACTCCAAGACTTAGGAGCAAAAGGGTTAATTGAGGTCAAAGATGAGGCGGTTGCATAAGTTTATCTATCTTAGTGTGAGGGAGCGCCAACTACTGATTAAAACCTTTACCTTACTGGGATTAATTAGATTGGGGTTATGGTTACTACCATTTCATACCTTGCATCAGCAACTAGTAAATATGAGTCAAGCATACTCTATATCCCCAAAAGTTGTTACTCCCAGCATTGACGAAATAGTTTGGGCTGTAGATGTTAGCAGTCACTATACCCCTGGTGGTGCCAAATGTTTAGCTCGCGCTTTGACTACCCAGTTTCTGATGACTCGGCACGGTTACTCCCCGGAACTCTGCATCGGAGTTGCCAAAGGAGAAGCAGGAAAGCTTGAGGCTCATGCTTGGGTCAAAAGTCAAGGAGAAGTGGTAATTGGGCATCTGGGAAACCTTTCTCGTTTCACCTTACTTCCCTCTATAGAAAAGGGTAAGTAGATACCAAAGCTAGGTTATATGTTCTCTTGATCTGAAAAGAGTAGGAAGAGGCGGGGACACCGAGACATAGAGACAATTCTCAATTCCCAATTCCCAATTCCCAATTCCCAATTCCCAATTCCCAATTCCCAATTCCCAATTCCCAATTCCCAATTCCCAATTCCCATCCCAGAGTGTTATCTACCTTAAATTATGTGAATTTCTTATTTAAGCACTTATCTATGAGTGCATTCAGCATCAGCTGAATTGTTGTTTACTTCGGAGAAGCAAAAATGTTGAAGACTTGGAATACCCCCCAATTGACTGTTCAAGGTTCTGTTGAGGAACTGACCCAAGGTTATCGTGGTGGGGGCGATGTTTCCTCTGGTATGGGTGGACGCCGTGGTGGCGGTGGACGCCGTGGTGGTGGCCGTCGCAATGTATAAGAAACCTCTGTTCAGAGTTAACCTCTGTGAACTAGTGGA
>JAAHGR010000829.1 GCA_010672425.1 Symploca sp. SIO2E6 | reverse complement strand
GCCTAAAAGGAGACGAACTAGGTAAAGTTATTATTTGTATTACTTATTAATCAAGCCCAAAAAAGGGGTTGACTTTTGTCACATCGTACTAGGTTGCGTCTGGTGACACGAACCCTAGGTTTTCGCCCAAAGGGGAGATATCTGTTACCTGGGTTCTGGACAAATCCAATTGTTGAAGCTGGGTGAGTCTACTTAAGGGAGAGAAATCTCTTATCTGGGTTGCAGACAAACGCAATACTTGAAGCTGGGTAAGTCCACTTAAATGGGAGACATCTTTTACTTGGGTTTCGGATAAACGTAATACTTGGAGCTGGGTAAGTCCACTTAAAGGAGAGATATCCGAGATTTGAGTTCTTCCTAAATCTAATATTTGCAGATTAGATAAGACTTGGGAAAGATAGGCACTCTGCTCGAAAACGTCCCAACCCTTGCCGCCTGGATTGACTGTTCTTTCAAATCCTTTAACTGATTGGCAATTTCCTCTAATCTCTGTAGTATTCTTGTTGTTCGCTGTAGGGTGACTACAGTTGTACTCAAGGCAAAGCCTTCTAACTGGGGGGCTGCTTGGATTAAACGTTGACTTACTACAGCAATTGCTTGCTGATACAAAGCTTTTTCGTCCGATGATAAAAATCGGGTTGCCTCTGGATTAGCATTTAGCAGATATTGCTTGAGTTTTGCCCCATCAAGATCGATCTTTGCCAAAACATCCGAAATTAACTTCACCTTGTACAAAGTTTCGGCAACACCGAACAAAATAGCGTTTTTACTGCCTGGTTCCAAGTTCCTGGCTTCCTGCTCAAACAGAGGTTCGATGTCTTGTTCGATCTTTTTGGCAATTGTGTCAATCTTTGGTAAGGAAGCTTCCTTAAACAACTCATCACTAGTTACAATGTCGATTGTTTGTTGTAAGGTGGTGTTGGTCAGGGCAGAATCAATATCGAGTAAATTTAACAGGCTTTTAGCGATCGAAGTCACTATAATTTTCTGTACAGTTAGAGAGAAAGACATAAGTAGGGTCTGCTGAATAAGTAATGAGTAATGAGTAATGAGTAATGAGTGAAGAGTAATATCATGTCCGGTTGAATACTTACACTTTGGTGGAAACGAGGCAGGAGGGAAGAAAGAAGGTTGCAAGGTAGAAGGGAATGATAATTGTTTATCCTTTCCTTAATATTAGCGATCGCGTAACGCATCGCTATTTTATATAATACCAAATCCGCTTATTCTAACCCAGTTATCTTCTCCCCCAGCTTTCCCAACTTTCTCAAAATGGGGATATCTATACCAGATTTGGTACTATATCATGTCCGCCTAATTGCTTACGATAAAAACTTCTCCGCGTCTCCGTGTCCGGTACGTCAGCCTTAATGATAAGTATTCAACCGGACCTGATATTAGCCCTGGCGGCGGAAAATAGGTTGAGTGGTTGACTTTAAGGCGTCGTGAATTCTCTCTACATGGATTGAAATAGTATTAATTGGTATCTCTTCTATACTGAAATACTGGCACTCACTAGACTCATCTGTGGCAGAGAGAATTCCTCCAATAGGACAGCAAATAAAGCTAAAAACCAATTGATCTTTGTCAGTTTTGCCATAGACTCCTACTAACCGTTCAACATCTACCTCCAAACCTGTTTCTTCCTTCACTTCGCGAATGACAGCTTCTGTGGGTAGTTCACCATTTTCAATGCCGCCACCTGGTAAATTCCAAGCGTCAAAGTCTCTGCGGTGGCACAAGAGAACACTGCCATGTTCATCAAAAATGATGGCGAATGCACCAAGTTTGAACAAAAGAACCTCCTAATTTGAATTGGTGGGCAAAAATGGGCAATTTATTAGTAAAATAGCGAAAGATATTTATTTTGCCCACCCTACTAGCGATCGCTGCACCTTAATTCAGCAACCCCGATACTAGCGAAAAATTAGATTATTTGCTGAATTCGTTGAAAATAATCTTCAATCAACAAAATCAATTTCCTCTATAGATTCTTTGGTTTGTTGTAAATGTGTTAACATTCGAGATTCTCCGATCCATTCATCAAAGTCAAAATTATGGTCTAATTCATCATTGTTAAAACGGGCGATCAGATCTTCTGTAGATAATTGATATTTATTTTCCAGTTCTTGAAGACGTTCTTCTATCTTTTGAATTCCTGCTTTAATGATCTGTAGTCTTTCTGACAAAGCACTTTCAATAATTCGTCTGAGGGAATCGGTATCTTTTGACCTGAGTTTGAGTTCAGCCATTATTTTTTAGATTTTGAATTGTCTCACAGAAATTAGTATTCGTATTTTTCCATGTCTATTCTGTATCCGTATCTTCTACCACTTGAAAAATTTGTCTTAAGTCTCGCGAACCGTGAAGCACACGCACAATCTCAATTCCTTGCTCTAGAGAAAGGTAGAAAATAATGTAGTTACCCACTGGGAAACCCCGCACAGCAGGAGCTAAGTCAGAACGCACTCGTCCCAACTCTGGAAACTTGATCAGTAGGAAAAACCGTTCTCGGAGCTGATCAAGGATATGATCAGCAACCTGTGGATTTTCTTGAGCAAGGTAGTTCCAGATATCCTCAATGTCCTGCGCTGCCTGCTGAGAAAGCTTAAATCGACTCATAAAGCGTTTGTTTGAGCAAAATTTTTCCGTCCTCTTACCTTAATTCCCTCAAAAAAAGCTTCTAGGGACTTCTCATCATGTTCAGTGTACTGACCATTCTCAAGCTGTTCTATACCGATATTGATCTCACGTCGCAATGTTTCCAGCTTGAGCTGGTACACTTCCTCTTCTAGATGCTCCAATTGATCGAGAAGCTCCTGAAACGCTCGTGCTTCTTGCACCACTACCTCAGCTTTCCCGTTGACTGTTAGCACCAAGGGGGATTTTGTGGCTTTGACCCGTTCTACATAATCTTTGGCGTTTCGTTTAAAGTCGGTCAGGGTTTGAATATTCTCAAGATTAATCTTGGTTTCCATCGGATTTAATCAGGTATTTAATATAGCATCTCATTAAATGCTATATTTCGCATCTCTCCGTTGTCAATTACTGCAAAACGTCAGATAAAAAAAGCGCCCTCCTAGAAAGGAGGGCGCTTGTGGCTGATTTAGCCAATGGCTGAATGATTAATTGTATTCAACCTAAATAACTCTTAACCATTGATAGAAGGAGCAGTTAGTGCAATAGGAGCTGCTTCGCCTGCTGCCAAGTCTAAGGGGAAGTTGTGAGCGTTGCGCTCGTGCATTACTTCAAATCCTAAGTTGGCGCGGTTG
>JAAHGR010000828.1 GCA_010672425.1 Symploca sp. SIO2E6 | reverse complement strand
AGTTCGTGGAATACTGCAGGGAGATGGACCCGGAGCACGCCGAGACCTACGCGGACGACTTCGACACAATGTCGTCCGAGGCGCTCGACAAGGTGCTGTTTTGCACCCAGGCGCTGGAAGAGCACCTGGACAAGGCGAGAGGGGACGGCGGCCAGCAGGGCGCAGGGGCCGCCAACGCAGCGGGCCACAGGGACCACGCGGACGAGCCGGCTATTTTTGAAGTAGATGTAAGCCAAGGACTCGAACACCTAGCTACAGTAGTGGCTAATCCTTCTAACTACGAAGTAGCAGGAGAATTACGAGCTCAAGCAGAGGTATTTGCTGGGTTTGGAGCGTTACTGGAATTGCCAGGATTTAGTGCAATTGCGGAGGCGTCGATTGCGGGGTTGAATGCTCACCCGGAGTGTGCCTTGGAAATTACCGAACTAGCGCTAGCTGATTTTCAAGCAGGTAGAGAAGCGGTGCTAGCAGGTAATGCCACTGAAGGAGGAAGTCCTTCTGTTGCTTTGTTGGCTTTCAAGGAACAAACAATAAACAACAAAGAACAAACAATAAACGATAATTCTTCAGAGATCATTGATGGGGAATTGGTTGCCCAAGATCTATCGGTTACAGAGGAAGCTATCCTGGAAAACATCCCCTCTTTGGAGGATATTTTTGGTAGTGTGGCTCAGTTTGATAGTGTAGAGGCTAATGCAACCCTGAGTGAAAGCAGCGATATTGCTGAGCAGTTTAGTGATGAGACAGAAACATCAGAAACTGCTGATTCCGGTGCCCTAGTCCCCATAACTTCTACCTTCGGTGCTCTGCAAACACAGGATTTGGAGGCAGCTGAGGTTTTTGAGGAACCAGAGACTTTAGAAGTAGCAGTGCAATCGATTGAGGAGTTGTTTGAGGACTTGCCAGCGGTACAGGATATTTCTGAAGTGATCAGTAGATCCACCGCTGCCTCTCAGATAACAGTTCAAGAAGCAAGAATAACCCCGACTGGTGTTAATCAGCTCGCAGAAAATGCTTCATCACCACAACCCAGTACAACTGTCCCCTACAGCGAATCTGCTCCTGCTCGGCTCACTGTTCGGGTTGACTCAGGGCGACTGGAGACGATGAATAATCTAGCGGGTGAGTTAGCCATTAACCGCAATAGTCTCTCCCTTCAGAATGAGCAACTCCAGACCTCAGTACAAGAGCTACTGAGTCGATTTGCCCGATTTGGGAAACTAGTGGGCAATCTGCGGGAATTATCAGACCAGATGCTGGTTGATACTTCCAGTTCTGGATCAATTGCTACCAGTGCTGGCTTGTCGTCAGCGGTTAGTCATCAGTTGTTAGGATTAAATAACAGTGACAGTGGGTTACTTACCCAGGACAATCCACAACTAACCATAGACACCTCCCATTTTGACTCCCTGGAATTAGATAGCTACGGAACTCTGCATTCTCAGCTACAAGGTTTAATGGAAGAGATGATGCAGCTCGAAGAAGCTGTTGATGACATTGCTTTGTTTGCTGGACAATCCGTTCAAACTCTCGAACAACAGCAACAAATGCTCTCCCAGTTACGGGATGAAGTCATGTGGGCGCAGATGTTGCCCTTATCAGAAGTACTCAACCGCTTTCCTCGAATATTACGGGACTTATCTAACAAATACCACAAACCTGTTAACCTCAAACTCAGTGGTATGGGAGTACTAGTGGACAAAGCAGTCTTGGAAAAACTCTACGATCCACTGCTGCACTTACTCCGGAATGCCTTCGATCATGGCATCGAACCCCCAGACAGTAGACAGCAATCCGGCAAATCGGAAACTGGCCAAATTCAACTCACCGCCTATCACAAAGGCAATTCCACCATCATTGAGATTAACGATGATGGTCAAGGGATTCAAACTGAACGAATTCGCCAGCGAGCCTTGGAAAGAGAGTGGTTCTCTGTCGAGGAACTAGATGACATGAAGGAAACTGATTTGTTAGATTTGATTTTTGAGCCAGGATTTTCCACCGTAGCTCAAGTAACCGAACTTTCAGGCAGGGGAGTTGGCTTGGATGTAGTGCGATCCGAACTGCGATCGCTCAAGGGTAGTGTCACGGTTACTTCTTCCCGTAACCGGGGTACAACCTTTACCTTAAAACTGCCCTTAACTCTGACCATCGCCAAATTAATGGTTTGCTTAGTTAACGAGCATGGCATCGCCTTCCCTTCTGATAGCATTGAAGAAATTGTGATTCCCAAAGCCGGTCAGATTAAGCAATCAATAGAAAAGCGGTTTTTACTCTGGCACAACAACCTAATTCCAGTTTACCGAACTGCAGACCTCTTGGAATATGGGTGTCCTTCACCAAAAAACTCACCCAGTAGAATGTTAACGGCAGTACCATCTCCAGAAAATTGGGCATTGCCCCTACTAATAATGACTCTAGGGCAGCAAGCTTTCGCTCTGGAAGTAGAGAGTTTAGTAACTGAGCAAGAACTGGTAATCAAACCCTTCGGCAGCGCGATCGCGTCTCCCGATTATACCTACGGCTGTACTATTTTGGGGGATGGTAGTTTAATTCCAGTAATTGATGGAACGGTTTTAATTGAACCACACTTAGGCAGTAGTGCTGGAGGCATAGCAAACAGGAAGGGAGTTGGTTTATCTGGTGCAAAGCCAAAAAGCATAGATAATTCTGTTGGGATTGTCAAGCCCACCAAACTGATTACTACCACAATACTAGTGGTTGATGATGCAGTTGCCTTGCGGCGAACCTTGGCTCTTACCTTAGAAAAAGCTGGTTTTCGTGTCTTGCAAGCTAAGGATGGACGGGAAGCGATCGAACGGCTCCAGAAAAGTTCTGCTATACGATTGGTAATTTGTGATATTGAAATGCCCAATATGAATGGCTTTGACTTCCTCAATCACCGTCGTCAAGACCCTCAGCTGCTAGAAATTCCTGTAGCCATGCTCACCTCCCGTAGTAATGAGAAGCATCGCTGGTTAGCTATGCATTTAGGTGCTACTGCTTACTTCACCAAACCCTACATCGAACAAGATTTCTTAACGGCCATTCAAGATATTGTCAATAGTAACTAGTTATTTGTTGTTTGTTATTTGTTATTTGTTGTTTGTTGTTTGTTGTTTGTTGTTTGTTGTTTGTTGTTTGTTATTTGTTGTTTGTTGTTTGTTATTTGTTGTTTGTTGTTTGTTGTTTGTTGTTTGTTGTTTGTTGTTTGTTGTTTGTTGTTTGTTGTTTGTTGTTTGTTGTTTGTTATTTGTTGTTTGTTGTTTGTTAT
>JAAHGR010000827.1 GCA_010672425.1 Symploca sp. SIO2E6 | reverse complement strand
TTTGAAGAGAATCAAGCCTTGCCATTGCACCTGCCAAGTGCAATTCTAATGCCTCTAAATTGTTCTCATCCTCTTGATTGCGCAGGTGACCATAACAGATAATCAATCTAGAGTCTCTTCTACCCAGTCCCACTCCTGGAGTATCCCTGGTAGTAAGAGCATCAGTTGGTGATACTCCAGGAGGAAAAGTAGAGATAAAAACAGCTCCTACCTTATCAGCTATCTCCAACCCCTTAGTCAGTACAGCCTCACTACTAAAACCCGGAGTCATAATCACATCAGGGTTGAAACCAAACATCCCATAGGAAGTTGGCAGTAGATCGAGTGCAGCAATAACATTGTCTTCAACACTTGCCCCACCTTCAACCCTACAAGCCAGGATTTTACCCGCACCATAACGTTGAGGGACTGGTACAGCAAGAGGTAGAGTATCTCCCAGCTGCTGAGTGCCAAGTAGAGAACGAGCTTGTGCTGAGTTAGTCACCAGATACAGCCTGTTCAATTCAGCAGCAGCATTGGTATCACTTGCCACTCCAATAATGGCGATCGCGGTTTCTTTGTGTGGCAATGATACGGCGGTCGTATCGGCTACCTGGATTTTAATCCCTCTGTCTAGCGGCATTTATTCACCTCTGCTAAAACTCCTGTTGAATCGGTGGTTTTTACCAACTTGACTAATGGGGGGGTTTCTTCGGGAACTTCAATAGGCACAATGGTTGTCTCAAAAGTGAAACGAATCTCTTTCACCCACCTTCCTGCCACTGGTGCAAATGACTTCCCTCCCTCCACCTCTAAATCAGTATTTGCACCAGGTAAGCGGTGGTAAACTAACAGTCCTAATACCTGCTGCTCTACCCACTCCATCGCTCTTGTGAAGTTTGGGTCATCTGAATAGCGGTCATTGAAGGCTAACCGCACAAGTAAAGTCATCCTTACGTCCTGGCTGTGGCGCTTTGACTCCCTTGGTATTCCTTGGTAGTCTGGGAAAAGCCAGTCCACTGACTCAAACTGGTCAGAGCCAAACTTACCCGCCTCCTTGGGTAAAGCCGCGACGGGTATACCTGCCAAGGCTTCACGCACTGGGGCTAAACGGGTTGCGATCGCAGTATCCATTGCTTCATAATCCAGCATTATCTGCGCCTCCCCAAAATCCAAACTTTGATGAGTTTGCTTCCGTGTTTAAGCCGCTTTGGTGTAATTCCGATGATTTGGCGTTGGGGCATTTTGCTAGTCCCGTATTGATGCCATCGTGCTTTGGGGTCACGAATCCCGAATTCCAGTGAGCTTTTGCTGGCGACACTGTAGACAGTAGAACGCATTTCCCCGGTGGCGGTTAAAATATCATCTGGGTAACCTTTAGCCCTTTTCTGCTGTAAGGTTGATGGTTTGAGTTCTGCCCACGGTTTTCCTTGAGGGTCAGTTTCTGTGTTGAACTGGTTCTCTGTTTCCTGCTCCAGGTAGTACCCGAAACCTCTAAGTGGAGGTTGAAGATTGGAGACTCGCGATTTCCGTAATCCGATATCCCGCTTTAGTTGTTTACCATCAACAGAGATTTTGAGCATCTAGGACTCCCTCCTAATTTGGTAGCTGACATCGAGTTTTACGGTTTCACCTAGAATTTGACTCAGGATGGGAGAGAGACTAGATTGACCTATCCCCTTAACAACCACACGGCACGGTCTTTGGTTGAGCATTCCCAATCCCACATCCCCAGGCTTGATTTCTACTGGAAGCAATACCTTCTCTTTATCACCATCAACAGCAACCACACGACATTGGTACTCCTCTGTTAGTCCAGTCCCAGGCTCACTATTGGTAATAATGGATCTACCCGATGGCTTGAACTTAAAGGTGACGATAATTTCCCTACCACTGCTGACAATATTCCCCCTACTGTTAACCGTGGTCGTGCCATTATGAACAGTAAAGGTAAAATCACCGTGCTGCCAAAGTTCTGGATCTGAGAAAACAGTAGCCATCTTTAACTCTGAGTAGCTCCTTTTGTTAATTCTCTTATCCTTGATTCAACGATCGCACGAAGGCTAGAGCGCGGGTCTAATGCCCATTCCTGTAATTTTTCCAGGTCAGTTTCTTGTTGAATTACGGGTCGAGCATCATCAACCGTTAATTCAGAGACTTCGGTGATTTTCTTAGCTGGAGGAAAGAGTTTACGTATATCCGCTAATTGTTTACTTAATGCATCAGCTCTATTTCCAACCAGCTCTTGTAGTTCAGGTGTGGTAGCCTTTTGAGCCAATTCCACCAACTTATCCGCATCGGTACAATTATCAACTATATGTTTGATGGTTGTGAACGGACTGGCTTCCAATGCCCCCTTTGGTAATGGAATGTTCTGCTCAACAAGCGCTTTGGCTTCGATTAGGATTGCTATGGTATTGTCCTTTTTGAGCGTTTCCCACTGCTCCGCTGAGATGTCGGTAACAAGTCCAGGAATAAACTCAACATTTCCTCCTTTGTATGTCTGGAAAATTCGCCTCCCAGCACGAGGGCGAGGTGGTTCACGCTCTGGGAAATATTGCAGACGTTTAACGATTGGTGAAGGCATGGTGTCGGTTATTCCTCCCAAATGTTACTAAGATAGACGCGGAGACGCGGGGACGCGGGGACGCGGAGATTTAAGACCTTGAGACAGAAGAATTAGACCTAATTGTCCATTTCTCCGGATGGTTTATCATTGCCACTATTTGTGCCAATACTTCTTCTGAAAAGAAGACGCGGAGAGTGGGAGACGCGGTGACGCGGTGACTCCGGACTTGTTTATTCCCCGCGTCTCCGTGTCTCCGTGTCCCCGCGTCCTCTCTGCTCCACGCCTCTGTGATGTTGGCAGCGACAGACCTTGATGAACGGCGTATCTGATCTGTTAGAGAAAAGCGTTCTTCTACTGGAAAAGATTTAGTAACCTCAAAAATCTTCATAGCTACATCTATTGCATTCTGCCAGACTCTTAACTCTTTGAACGAACGTATATTTCCCATTCCCTCCCTCCTTCCTCATGTCTCCGCGTCACTCTTATGCAGCAAATTTGTCATAATCGATATACAAAGCTCTAAAAGGCTCTCGAAACTGCACCTCTGTCGTGGCACAATAAGCAGTCATCGAATAACCTAAATCTGAATCCTGTCTAACTGGAGTCCGATCCATCGCAAAGAACTGCCGCATGATTCCAGGTCGAGTAACTTCACCCTCTTCCGGTATGCGATCCTCGTAAACCATAAAGCGATCGCGGTTTGCTCCTGGTGTGTGAACGCCAAACT
>JAAHGR010000826.1 GCA_010672425.1 Symploca sp. SIO2E6 | reverse complement strand
TGCGATCGCCGAGTTCAAAAATATGAACAGTCTCAGGTTGAGATTCTGAGGCAGATTCACCGTTGAGCAAACGGTAGCCTGTGTACAGCCCAGACACTCCTGCACCAATGATTGCAACATCTACTTCCAGACCATCTTGATAATCATCACGAGTTGGTACGTCAATTTGCGGTTTAAGTTCACTCATGGGTTCAATTTTCCACTTTTTTTAGTATCGTTCCAACTCAAGACCTGTCTTGTCTATCCGAAAAATTACGTAATTTTGCTACCTGGAAAGGTACTATTGCCCCATTGCTAACAAATTAAAAGTGAATGCATTATGTCAATATCTCTGAGTAGAGAAATAAATATTGATATTGTTGTGGTTAGATGTAGCAGAAGTTACAAAATTAACTCAAATGTTAGCCAAAGAGGGTGTTTTTAAGGAACTTCTATCTCAATAGTTAGATATTTGTGATTCGGTAGCAATCCCATCTCACCCTGGCTACAGCACCATTAATGATAATATTGGCCAGATAGCCTGAATGCCAGTTCCTCGCAATGCACATTAATGCGCACTGATAGCCTATTTTACAAAGTCTTCCAAACCCTTCCTGGCACTCTCTTTGAACTCCTGGGAGACAACACTCAACTAGCGCAAAACTATACCTTTAAATCCGTCGAACTCAAAGAACTTGCCAAACGCACCGACGGCGTATTTCTCCCCAAACGGGACGGTGACCCGATTTACTTCGTGGAAGTCCAATTTCAACCAGACGAAAACCTTTACTACCGCCTGATGCAGGAAGTATTTATCTACTTAGGACAAAATCGCTGGCAGCATAGTTGGCAGGCGGTAGTATTCTGGGCTAAGCGTAGCTTGGATCAAGGGATTCCCAGATGTTATGCTCCCGAAGTACAAACAGGATATCTACGTTCGCTTTACCTTGATGAAACTCCAGACACCTTAAACTCAATCGGATTGGGACTGGTACGGTTGGTAGTGGAACCAGAAGCCAATGTCCAACAGCGAATACAGCAACTGGAAAGATGTGCGAGGGCTCTACCAGTAGCACAGCAAAGAAATACGATAGAATTAATAGAACAAGCCTTAGTCTATAAATTTCCTGAGTGTCCTTGGAGGGAATTAGAAGCGATGTTTGGACTGACTGAATGGAAACAGACCAGATTTTATCAGGAAGTGAATGCTGAAGGCCACCAAAAAGGTCGCATTACTGAGGCACAGATTTTGGTCATGCGTCTGCTGAAAAAACGATTCCCAGAAATGACTGAGGAAATCAACAGCTTAGTTGAAGGTTTGTCTTTGTCAAATTTGGAAGGGTTAACAGATGTTATTTTTGAGTTGAATAGTTGGGAAGATTTGTTGAGCTGGTTGTCACAGGTAGACAATAATGGGTAGCTCGCAGAACTCGTAGGGTGGGCAAGGGGAAACTTTAGCAATAGATTCATCAAATACCCCCTTTTCCCCTTGCCCACCAAATTACTCCGCAAGACTTACACCAACGCTCCAACACAAAAAGCACTGATAGTTTAACTGCGGTTACACTCCACCTTATAACGATTGAACTTCACCTGGGACTACCGTTTCTGTACGAAATCAACAGCAGCGGTAAATGTGACAAAAGAGGCGTAGCAGTCTGTATTTGGTGGTTGATAAGCGTTAGTTATACCTTATAAGCGCAGCGCCGGATTTTTTTGGAGATAAATAAAGCTTATCAATCTGTATAACCTGCTCACACTGGAACAAGTTTATCAAATTGAACAAAAATACCGCTCAGCCAACGCTCTCCTGATGGCTCATTAACTTTTTTCACATAAACAATACGCTCTTCCTCATCCGTTAATGAGTGAATATCATCAGTCACCCAAACCAAATCACCTGGCTCAATAGATCTGCACTGAAATCTTGATGAAGTCGATTTTGAGAAAAGTACTTCAACCAAAGTAGCCGCTACCCGACCTGTGTATCGCAAGACTGTCCGACTATCTCGGTACAGCTTAACCAGTTCTTGACGAGATAATCGGGCAACCTCCCCATCTGAAATTTGTGAAACGCCTACACCTTCATTATTGTCCTGAATGCCAGTACATCCCCGCTCCACACGGGTTTGAGCCTTCCTGGGTTTGGCTTTTTTGTCAAAAAATGCCAGTACTGGCTGAACTAGTGGGGATTTGGGCGTTTTTACAGCCGCTTTTTCTTTCGCTAATCTCGCATTTTCTGCTGCGATTTTTGCCAGCGTTCTTACGGCAAAACGTCGTAACTGCTCAATGGACTTTTTGCACTTTTGCAAAAAGACTTTACTGAATCCTGTGCCCAATTCTTCTTTGCCTATTGCGCTTATCCAGTCCATCAAACCACTGATTGTCTCTGGTATCTCTGTTAGCCTTTTTTCTCGGATACCTTTGCGGATCAATTTTTCTACTTGCGCCAGCCTACTGCGCGATTCCTTTACCCTTGCTGCATTGGCTCGGTTATGCTTCCTCCCATCCTCTTTCCCTGCTACTGAAGTTAAAGCCACTGTGTTACCATAATGCGAACCTTCCCGAATGCGGTATTCGCCTGTGTAGGGATAATAGCCCAAGTTTTTCGTCGATTTTAGCCAATCTCTGACCCGTTGCTCCAGATTGTGCTGATGTCCGCAATACTGCTTATATCCTGGAAGACCTCGCATATATGTGGCAGTTCTCTGCACCAGTTCTTCTCCATCTAAGTGCTGGAACACATAGGCTTCTTTTACTGCTTCAAATACCAAGTCATTTGTTTGTGCGTCTCCTGTCCACCCTTGAGAGAGCCTGACTAGTAAATCATTGTGCCAGTCTGCTGCACTGCCATTTCTGCCTTTGACAAACCCTCTGCTGCTCACCCCAAAATCTTCATAGGCTCCTTCCATCACTTGCCGAAAAGCCACCATGTCCTGCCGCCGCGCATGATGTTTCAAATGCTTGACAAATAGGTTCAGATTACCGTGGACTGGAGCCAAAGTCAGCGAGTCTAAAACATAACTGCCTGTGCCTGGTTGCAGCGGTAAGCGAATCCCGTTGTAATTGATAATCGTATCTGGACTATACCCTTTGCGGTTGGGGAATATCTCTAAATGCCCTTTGACAATGCGGAAACCTGCTTTTGATAGCACCACATACAACGCATGGGCTGCTAACCAGCTTGGCACAGGTTTCGGCAGTGGAATATAAAGGTGAATACCTCCACTAAAGCTGCTTTTTACCACTTCCACGCCTACTAAGCCCATATCCTCCAGAACACCCAACAGTCGGCAGTATTCTG
>JAAHGR010000825.1 GCA_010672425.1 Symploca sp. SIO2E6 | reverse complement strand
AGCACTGTTCCAATCCCGATACTAATGGGTAGTGCTTCGGCAAACCTCTCCAGATGCTCAAAAAAATCAAATTTCAGTAGCAAACTAGCTGCTTCTAAGGTTGTGGCAATTGTCACCAGGAACAAAACACCTGCCAAGATTTTCTGGGATACTGTTGCTGGTTGTGGATCATTGCTACTGGGTAGGACAATAACTACGGGTTTACCTTCAGGTCCTTCGACTAAGAATAACCGATAGCGATCGCCTAATCGCTTCTCCAAGTTGGCAGCTAAACGGGAATACACTGTCTCTGGTTCTTTTCCCCGCAAATTACCTTTAAAAATCACCCCTTCCTGATAGGGAATGGTTTCTGTACTAAAAAAGGTATCAATGGCAAAAATCTCTTGGATGCTCTTGAGGTCTTCATCGGGAATGGGAGCGATCTCAGTAGTAGCATTCTTACTCTGGGAAGGCGGTGGGGAATTGGTAGCAGTGGTGGTATCCTCAGCTGCTGAAGTTTCAGTGTTACTTGCTGGTTGTTGGTTCTTTTTAGCAGGTTTTCGCAACACCTCATCCTCTCCTGCGGCACGCAACAGTTTACCCAAGTAAATGTACAAACCAGTTGAAACCACTATTAAGAATAAGATACTGACGATATTGAAATAAATGCCAGCAGCCAGTAAGCCAAAAAACAGCAACCAGGGAATCGTCAAAACCACGGATTGCAACCAGGCTAATATTCCCAGTTTACCGTAAGGCTGAGCCCGTTTAAAGCCCCAAGCCAACACACCAAGCGCTAGCAAGATGAGCAAAATAGTGGCAGTAGTCTCTGATCCATTAAACATTTTGGTTATTTGTCATTTGTTGTTTGTTGTTTGTTGTTTGTCATTTGTCATTTGTCATTGGTTGTTTGTCATTGAAGCTTAACTATTGGTGCTACTATTTTTCCAGCTTTGGACAGCAGTTCTGAGATTACCTTGGTGTTGAGTCAGTAAGCGATCGCTTTGTTGATGGTCTAATCGAGTCCAATGCATGAGCAACGCCAGTTTCACCTTACGTTTACTACGCTCTAGTAACAAACCAGCCTCCTTCCGGCTTAAACTGGTGAGGTCTTGCAAGATTCGTAGTGCCCGATCATGCAGTTTTTTGTTGGTAACTGCCACATCTACCATGCGATTGCCATATACTTTGCCTAACTGCACCATAACTCCGGTGGAGATAATATTCAATGCCATTTTAGTTACAGTACCAGCTTTTAGTCTCGTGGAGCCAGCCAGTATTTCTGGTCCTACTAGTAGTCGAATATCTAAATCTGCTTCAATGCTGACTTGCTCACTGGGCACACAAGAGAGCATAATGGTAGTTGCTCCCCGCTGTTGTGCTGCATGAATTGCACCGTGGACAAAAGGTGTCGTACCACCAGCACTAATACCAACCACCACATCTAACTCGGTAACCTGGCGATGAGCGATCGCTTCTGCTCCATGTTCTTGTTGGTCTTCCAACTCTTCGGAACTACGTACTAATGCTCCTGCACCTCCTGCAATTATCCCCTGTACCAACTCTGGTGGTGTACAAAAGGTGGGGGGACATTCAGCAGCATCAAGTACTCCTAAACGTCCACTAGTTCCGGCTCCGACATAAAACAGGCGTCCCCCCTCTCCTAGAGCCTTAGCTGTCCAGTCAATAGCTTGAGCTAGTTGGGTGCTAGCAGCAGCGATCGCGCTGAGGGTTTTGGCATCTTCGCGATTAAACAACTCGACCAGTTCCAGGGAAGTTAACTGGTCAAGGTTCTGGCTATCGGGGTTAATTTGCTCGGTCAATAGATGACCCCGTTCTTCTGAATCAGTCATTGGTTATTAGTTATTGGTTATTAGTTATTGGTTATTGGTTATTGGTTATTAGTTATTGGTCATTGGTCATTAATCATTGGTTATTGGTCATTGGTTATTAGTCACTGGTCATTGGTCATTGGTCATTGGTCATTGGTTATTAGTCACTGGTCACTAGTCACTGGTCACTGGTCATTGGTTATTAGTCACTGGTCACTGGTCATTGGTTATTAGTCACTGGTCACTGGTCACTGGTCATTAGTCATTGGTACAAACAACAAACAACAAACAACAAACGACAAACAACAAACAACCAACAACCAACAACAAACGACAAACAACAAACAACCAACAACCAACAACCAACAACCAACAACCAACAACCAATAACCAACAACCAACAACCAACAACCAACAACAAATTATAATAATCCTTCCAACTGACGCCGAATGTGATCTAAGTTGGACATTTCACTTGCTGTAACTTCCTCTTCTGATTCCTTGGTCTTTGCTTGTAAGTCGTCTGGTTCTAGATTAGTTTCTGGTGGAGCCAGGAAAAGACGCTCCAATCTGCTTTCCGGGACAAACCCTGCCGGGACTAACTGCCATTCATAATCGAATTGTTCAATATCAATGTCGTCCCTATCGATTGCTTCAACAGTTACAGGGGGAAAATCTTGAGCTTCTAGCAGGAGTCCGTAGCGGGTGGCATCGTCTTCCGACTCGAACATCAAGACTACGGTGCGATCTTGGATTTGTAGGGAGTGAACTCCTTCGCTGTCCGTCCCGACATTGTATAAAAGAATAAATACTCGCTTGGGTGAGGCCATAGGTGATTGTTAATTCTCAGGGTTATGTTGCAAACACTACCATGTTTATCTACAATAACCCCAGTTTGGTTGCCTATGGCCACAAGATCAACCTTTATGAGGTCTGGCCATTATCTAGTGATTCCCGCAGATTCTGATAACTATGGGTATAGTAGACATCGCGAACGCTTCGATACTGCTGTAGTGTCTCTACTGTTTGACATACTCCCCCATTAACTGCGGGAGCAGTACAATGGGGGATTCTTAAACTCACATTTAAGAGTTCCTGCTTCACCGATTGGTAACTAGGCAAAGCCCCTGTCCCATCATCTCCACAGGCATTTTCACACACGCTATGCCCTAGCGCATTTTCTTCGATACCACGATTTCTGATTACTTGTGCTGCGGCTATATCTCTATGTGTTTTGTATCCACATTCAGGACAATGATGCTCTCTAATTCCCAGGCTTTTTTTGCCCGTATGAAAACCACAATTAGGGCATATTTGTGAAGTGAAATTCTTATCCACCTCAGCCACAAAAACATCTCGCTTCCAGGCCACCCATTTAAGGATGTTCACAAATTGTCCAAAAGCCGCATCCAGACAATGCTTAGACAGCATTCCTCTTCCCCATGACCTAAAATCAATATCCTCTATAAATATTGATT
>JAAHGR010000824.1 GCA_010672425.1 Symploca sp. SIO2E6 | reverse complement strand
TTGTTGTTGGTTGTTGGTTGTTGGTTGTTGGTTGTTGGTTGTTGGTTGTTGGTTGTTGGTTGTTGGTTGTTGGTTGTTGGTTGTTGGTTGTTTGTTGTTTGTTGTTTGTTGTTTGTTGTTTGTTGTTGGTTGTTTGTTGTTGGTTGTTGGTTGTTGGTTATTTGTTGTTTGTCATTATATCATTCTCAGGTAAGGGACGACCTTTGAGCCTTAACTGATTTTTGACTTTACCGTATTGTCGAGCAGTTTCAGCTCATTGATATCTACCTGTTCACAACCTAATTTACAATACCGAAGCGATCGCATCTAATAATTATCGCATTTCCTCGCTTCAGGTGACGCTCAATATCCCCGACTTCTTGGTTGTAATCGTAATTAACTCAGGCATTCCGGTAGAAGAAGTCGGGGATCTACTACCCAAATCCAATTCTAAATTCTAAATTCTAAATTCTACATTCTACATTGCTAGTTCAAAAATCTGCTGTGCAGATAAGTTAAACAGAGCAAAGGTAGGGGAAACAATCAGGGTATCTCCCGTAAATGACGTCATTTGATATTCTGCGTTAACCAAATTACAAACAAAGATTGTTGGTTGCTTGGGATCACCGATAAACTTTCTTGCTCCCAATGCTGCATAATCAACGATCCAATATTCCTCAATACCCATCTCTTCATAATCCCGAAGCTTATTGTAGTAATCGTCGCGCCAATTAGTGGAGACCACCTCGACGACTAATTTAACTGAATCGGGATTTTGGATAATTGATTCACTTTCCCATCGGGGTTCTGCACCTAAAACTTCTTGGTTCAAAACAGTGATATCCGGCTCATAACCTGATTTTTCGCTTTTAGTTTTGACAATCGATTCTCTAGGAATAGTCCAAATGCCACCTTTGCCCATCTGCCGGATACTGATTAATAGTTGCTCGATTAGGGAACCTGTTAGATTAGAATGTTTTCCCCTAGGTTTAGGCATCTCGACAATTACTCCATCATACAATTCGTACCGGAGTGGTGAGTTTTCCGGATACCAGCTGATAAATTCATCAAAGCTGTACAGTTTTGGTTCTACTTGAGCTTGGGTCATATTTTCGGGTCACATTTGTCCCACTATCGAATAATAGTAGCGAAAAACAATAGTTAATGCAAGCAACTAATAATTGTGGAACTGGCATCTTGCCAGTATAGAGGTGGAAATAGGCAGGCGATCGCATCTAATCATTATCACTCATTTCGGTAACGCTCAAGATCCTCGACTTCTTGGTTGCAATCGTAATTAGCTAGACATTCCGGTAGAAGAAGTCGGGGATCTACTACCCAAGCGATCGCTTATCCAATACCTTGGGTAAAACGCGATCGCGTATCTTGTAGGTTGGGTGCAGCCTTCGCAAAACCCAACGCAAATTTTCTCTATGGTTTTCAAGGATTTGGTTGTATTTACTGCTGTTTTTTGCTATTATTTTTAACAATGAAATAGGTGTGCGCCTATAGATAAATATAGAATGTATATTGTGGGGGCGGGTTTAGGAATAACCTATCCCATTCGACCAAAATATAGGCTCAAAACCTGCCCAACAACGTCACCGGCTAGCGCAACCTATCCCTAATTACCAATTCTTTATTCCCCGGTTATCGTCAGGGCGGGTTTTGTTGTAAAATTGTCGTTAAATTCGATAAAGATTACCCATTAACGGCGTCTACAGCAATTCTCAATTCTCAAATTTAATATTGTAGGGGCGGGTAAGCGCAATAACCTACCCCATTCAACCAAAATATAGGGCTCAAAACCCGCCCAACAACGTCACCGGTTAGCGATAACCTATCCCTAATCACCAATTCTTCATTCCCCGGTTACCGTCAGGGCGGGTTTTGTTTGAAAATTGTCGTCAAATTCGATAACGATTACCCATTACCGGCGTCTACAGCAATTCTCAATTCTCAAATTTAATATTGTAGGGGCGGGTAAGCGTGATAACCTACCCCATTCAACCAAAATATAGGCTCAAAACCCGCCCAACAACGTCACTGGTTAGCGATAACCTATCCCTAATTACCAATTCTTTATTCCCCGGTTACCGTCAGGGCGGGTTTTGTTTGAAAATTGTCGTTGAATTCGATAAGGGTGGCCCTAAACCCGCCCCTACAGCAATTCTCAATTCTCAAATTTAATATTGTAGGGGCGGGTAAGCGCAATAATCTATCCCATTCGACCAAAATATAGGGCTCAAAACCTGCCCAACAACGTCACCGCTTAGCGCAACCTATCTCTAATTACCAATTCTTCATTCCCCGGTTACCGTCAGGGCGGGTTTTGTTTGAAAATTGTCGTCAAATTCGATAACGATTACCCATTACCAGCGCCTACAGCAATTTTCAATTCTCAAATTTAATATTGTAGGGGCGGGTAAGCGCAATAATCTATCCCATTCGACCAAAATATAGGGCTCAAAACCCGCCCAACAACGTCACCGGTTAGCGCAACCTATCCCTAATCACCAATTCTTCATTCCCCGGTTACCGTCAGGGCGGGTTTTGTTTGAAAATTGTCGTTGAATTCGATAACGATTACCCATTACCGGCGCCTACAGCAATTTTCAACTCTCACATTTAATATTGTAGGGGCGGGTAAGCGCAATAACCTATCCCATTCAACCAAAATATAGGGCTCAAAACCTGCCCAACAACGTCACCGGTTAGCGCAACCTATCTCTAATTACCAATTCTTCATTCCCCGGTTAACGTTAGGGCGGGTTTTGTTTGAAAATTGTCGTCAAATTCGATAACGATTACCCATTACCAGCGCCTACAGCAATTTTCAACTCTCAAATTTAATATTGTAGGGGCGGGTAAGCGCAATAACCTATCCCATTCAACTAAAATATAGGGCTCAAAACCCGCCCAACAACGTCACCGGTTAGCGCAACCTATCCCTAATCACCAATTCTTCATTCCCCGGTTACCGTCAGGGCGGGTTTTGTTTGAAAATTGTCGTTGAATTCGATAACGATTACCCATTACCGGCGTCTACAGCAATTCTCAATTCTCAAATTTAATATTGTGGGGGCGGGTAAGCGCAATAATCTATCCCATTCGACCAAAATATAGGCTCAAAACCCGCCCAACAACGTCACTGGTTAGCGATAACCTATCCCTAATTACCAATTCTTTATTCCCCGGTTACCGTCAGGGCGGGTTTTGTTTGAAAATTGTCGTCAAATTCGATAACGATTACCCATTACCGGCGTCTACAGCAATTCTCAATTCTCAAATTTAATATTGTAGGGGCGGGTAAGCG
>JAAHGR010000823.1 GCA_010672425.1 Symploca sp. SIO2E6 | reverse complement strand
TCTATGGTTTGGGCAGGACCGAGAGTAACCCAGGTAATTGGTGAGGATATTCCCTTATTTAAGCTGCTTGCCAGAAAAAATAACAGCGGCATCCCTTACTTCGCCATTCTCCTACAGCTAGCTATAGTTATCGTCTTAGTAATTACTGCCAGCTTTGAGGCAGTGATTACCTATCTGGGATTTACCCTAACCCTATCTTCCTTCATGACGGTTTTGGGGGTATTCATCCACAGATTTAAGTATCCTACAGTAGACCGACCCTATAAAACTTGGGGGTATCCAGTCACGCCACTGCTGTTTTTGGCAATCAGCCTCTGGATACTGATCTTTGTTTTCCAGGACAAACCCGTTGAATCTTTGGCAGGATTGGGTACAATTGCTCTCGGTCTACCAGTTTACTTATTTGCTGCGAAGAACAAACTTGTGTCGTCAGATTCTCAGGATTGAACCACCATTAAATGAATTTAACCAGAAATTATATGAACACCAAAAAATCCCTGTCTGTACTACTAGCACTGCTGGGACTACTCGTCTTTGTTGGAGCTTGCAGCAGCAATAATAATACAACGGAGCAAGTAATAACAGAAACGACTGAAGTTGCTGAAACTGAGCCAACACCGCAAGACCCCCTAGCTGAGTTTGACCAGGAAAAAGCTGCCAAGTTGACTGCTACCGCTAGGTTTCTCGCTGGTATGGAGGTGAGCGAAAATGAAGCAATTGTCAAGATGACAGAAAGTGGCACTTGGAAAAATCATGCGAGTTATCTAGATAGTGCTTGGTCACAACTAGAAGCGCAACAATTGTCTAAAGCCGAAGAATGGTCTCAAGAAGAACTCCAAGCCATCAATGCCTCTTCACCCCCTATTTTCTATCCCTTTAGCGGACCAGATTTCTTGTATGGCTTTACTTTATTCCCTAAAGGTAGCGAATATGTAATGTTGGCTCTAGAACCTGTTGGGGAACTCATAGATATCGAAGAACTCTCCGAAGCGCAAAGGAATGCCAAATTACAGGAAGTGATTGGCGCTTTGTCGGAAATCCTGAAATTTAGCTTTTTCCGCACCAATGATATGCAGGTAGATTTGGCTAAGCAAGGAGTTTTACCAGTTTTACTGGTATTCATGGCTCGCACCAATAACCAGATCCTGGATATACAGCTAGTCAGTATGGATGAGGAGGCCAAGATTCAGCCTCTAGGTGAGGGAGAAGCGGGTAGCGGGGATAGTAACTCCATCTCTGGCGTCAAAATCGCCTTTTTACCGGAAGGAGAATCCGAGCCACGAGTACTCCATTATTTCTCCACTGATATCTCCAATGATGGTTTGAAGAAAACTCCCCAACTTGAAGCATTTGTCCAACAGCTGGAAAACCCCACTACCTACCTCAAAGCAGCCTCCTACCTGATGTACCGGGATAGTTTTTCCCAAATTCGAGATTTGATTCTTGACCAAAGTAACCATCTGTTACAGGATGACTCCGGTATGCCCATCAAGTATGTAGACGAGGAAAAGTGGGATATAACCTATTACGGTAATTATACCAGTCCCATTGGTCTGTTTGCCGAGCGATATCAGCCAGATCTGAGGAAAATCTATCAAAGTGATGAGACTATCAAGCCATTGGATTTTGGCATCGGCTACAAATTTGGCGTCAACGAATCGAATTTAATGCTATCCACGAAGAAGGATAAGCCCGAGTAGCGGGACGCGGGGACGCCGAGATGGGGAGATGGGGAGATGGGGAGATGGGGAGACAAGGAAGACAAGGGAGACAAGGAAGACAAGGAAGACAAGGAAGACAATTCTTCATTCCCAATTCCCAATTCCCAATTCCCAATTCCCAATTCTTCATTCCCAATTCTTCATTCCCAATTCCCAATTCCCAATTCCTAATCCTGTAACTCTGTCTTAGAGACGATGCGGGTTTTCTTGCGGTCTGCTTCGGAAAGTTCTTCTCCTGATTGCAAGCGAGTGGCATTGGTTTGCAGCACTGTCGCAGCACCTTGATCTCCCATTTGGATGGCAGTTTTGGCAGCAGTTTGCAGCATGGTAGCTGCACCGGCGCGATCGCCTTTTTGCAGTTTCGCTTCGGCAATTTGGGTTTGCCGATACTTCGCCAAAGCGAGAATCGACCTTTGGACATCGGCATTGGAAGATGGCTGGTAAACTCCCTGAAAGTCGGCTTCTATCGGTATTAGTTCAGAAAGTAACCCATCTTTACCGATTGCTGGGTCATCGTACATCACTTGTACATTGGCAATTACTTGACGACCCTCTGGTAGTTTACCAATATACAGGTTAGCTAGAATAACTCGTTCAGCATCAGTCATCAAGTCTCCCAAGCGCACTAGAAAGCGACCATCTTCTTGTTGCACTGGTAGTTCAATGGTATCAGGAGCTACCTGGGCAATTGGTTTGAGTTCTGCTAGCCGTACTTTAGGCAGCAAATCCAACAACAGGTAGGCATTAGTTAAACCTACAGACTGAATACGATTAAACAAGCGCCCAAATTCCTCCACTGCTTGTTCTGGTTGCTCAATATAAGACAGAGTACCAGCACCAATGTCAGCAATTTGTTCTAAAATGTCTTGGTTCCAGTTAGAACCAAATCCTAGACTATTGAGGGTAACATTATATTGGGTTGCCAGACGAGCTAGTTTCAGACATTTGTCGTTATTACCATGTTCGTTTTCCCCATCAGTGAGCAGAAAAGCTTGGGAGACAGCATCTTGTTTCCCCTTGGCCAACTCTTCTATTCCTAGCTTTAGTCCTTCATCAATCGCAGTTCCCCCATCAGCAGAGAGCCGTTTGAGCCGTTTTTTGATATCCTCTAGGTTGTCAATCTCCTGATTTTTGACAATAACTTTAGCTCTATGATCGAAAGCAACCACTGACAAGCGATCGCCTGGTTGTAAACGCTCCATCAAACCCATAGCTGCCCGTTTAACCGTTTCCAGAGGAGGTCCACTCATCGAGCCACTATGATCAAGAATCAGGCATAAATTCAGAGGAACGTTCCGTTCCTGCTCAGTAGAGAGGGCACCAACTGCTAAAGATAGCTGGCGCTGGCTATTCGCTTGATTGGCATCAATATGAGTATCATTAAGGGCGGGGTGTAAACCTACTTTCATTTAAGGCTCCTGAAAAAGTAAAAGTCGTAATAGTAAATTCTGTGTGGGAGTGGTAATTACCGCACTAGTACAAGAAGGCTTCAAGGCAGGAGGCAGGAGGCAGGAGGCAGGAGGCAGGAGGCAGGAGGCAGGAGGTAGAAGGCAGAAGGCAGGAGGCAGAAGGCAGAAA
>JAAHGR010000822.1 GCA_010672425.1 Symploca sp. SIO2E6 | reverse complement strand
TAAGTTGCTGAACCATAATACCAGCTTCTGTGCCTGATGGAGCACTTTCTATTTTATCAGCAGAGAGTTGGTGTTGGGGGTCGCTATCGCGCAACCCCAACACGGGAGGGAGTTGTGTTGGGTCTCGTTGCCTCGACCCAACCTACATTTTTTAGTGTGTCGTGCCAGTAGTGTGGGAGTTAGGAAGAGCCAAGGAAAGCTGACTTGTTTCTTATCTTCCTTTTCGACTTGGAATTTTATCCAATTCCCAATTCCCAATTCCCAATTCCCAGCGCCGTTAGGCGCTTATTAATTAAAGTCATTTGCTATTAAAACTCCAATACTGGCCATTCAGGTTCCCGATAGTAGCGTGTCATATCGTCAAACTTCCGCAATTCTGCCCGTTGAATAGAAAAAGCGATCGCTTCTTGGGGTAAGGCTTGAATGTTCAATTCTGATAAAATGTTGCTGAGGCGATCGCGTTCTAGGTTTGGTGGAATTTCCCCAAAGTATCCTAGGGTAACATGGGCAGTTAAATGGTACTGCTGTTGTACTCCCAAACCAATCAGACCGCGATTTTGATAAATAGACCGGCGAAATTGCTTAATCTGTTCGTAGGAGTCTTCGTTATTGGGAGCCAAACACACAGCAATAGCTCTCGGCATTACCATTAAACCTAATAACTGCCAGCTAATGGGATTGTTCTTAGGTTTTGAGAGTTGATACTTGTCGAAGCTTGCTGCTATCTGCTGTCGTAGTTGCTCCTCGTACTCTGGATTTTCTGCTTGGCGCTCACGATAAGCATTCTCCCAAATCAAGTCTGCTAAGGTTAAATGAAAGCTATCGGGAGGTATTGTTACAATTAAACCCTGGTCTAGTTGTTGCAACAATTTCTCTTGTAACTCCTTTAAACAGCCGTAGAACTCCGAATTCTCCAAATCCTCCTCCCAAGGTGGTGTAATCACCGTATAGCCAGGAAAAGGTGCAGCCTCTCTTGTGCCATCTGGCAGAGGCACAAACTTAGGTGACTCGCGGATATGCTGCAACTGAGACTGATAGGCAGTTGGTTGGAGCAGCCGTGCTACTCGATTGAGATAATTTTGATAAGTATCGTCCAATCTCGATCCCCTCGCTTATAATAGCTCTTATGTCAATTTACCTCTACTGGGGAGAAGATGACTTTGCCATCGCTCAAGCTATCAACAAACTGCGTGACTCAGTACTTGATCCCAGTTGGATTAGCTTTAACTATGACAAAATTTCCTCCGAACAACCAGACGCTGTGATTCAGGCGCTTAATCAAGCAATGACTCCGCCTTTTGGTATGGGTGGACGTCTAGTTTGGTTAGTTGATACACCCCTATGCCAGCAATGTTCAGAAAATTTGCTAGCAGAACTAAATCGTACTCTACCGCAAATTCCTGAGGAGTCGGTTTTGTTACTAACAACTCGTAATCGACCCGATGGAAGACTCAAGTCTACTAAACTACTACAAAAGTATGCTCACATCCAGGAGTTTTCTCTCATTCCTCCTTGGAAGACTGAACAACTGGTACAGCGGGTAAAATCCGGCTCTCGGGAAGTTGGGGTTAAACTCACTCCTGCTGCTACGGAACTTTTAGCAGAGTCAGTGGGTAACCAGACGCGGCAACTGTTTAACGAACTCGAAAAGTTACGCATTTATGCTGGGGATACTCCTGCAACCTTGGATCAAAGTACCGTGGCTACCTTGGTAGTCTCTAATACTCAAAATAGTCTGCAATTGGCAGCAGCCATTCGTCAAGGGGATGGAGGCAAAGCATTGGGGTTGGTTGCTGACTTGATTAACAAAAATGAACCAGCTTTGAGAATTGTTGCCACTTTGATTGGACAGTTTCGCACCTGGTTATGGGTGAAGCTGATGGTTAGTGAAGGAGAAAAGGATCAAAAAGTAATTGCTACTGCTGCTGAGGTGGGTAACCCGAAACGCATTTACTTCCTCTCCAAAGAAGTTAGTTCTCTTCACCTGGAGCAACTAATCTCCACTTTGGGAGTGCTACTGGAGTTAGAGGTTAAGCTAAAAACAGGAGCAGAACCTCTTTCAACCCTGCAAACTAAGGTAATACAGCTTTGCCAGATTTGCCGTAGCTGAAGTTATTTGTTGTTGGTTGTTGGTTGTTGGTTGTTTGTTGTTTGTCGTTTGTTGTTGGTTGTTTGTTGTTGGTTGTTTGTTGTTGGTTGTTGGTTGTTGGTTGTTGGTTGTTTGTTGTTTGTTGTTTGTTGTTTGTTGTTGGTTGTTTGTTGTTGGTTGTTTGTTGTTGGTTGTTTGTTGTTTGTTGTTAATCTAAAATCCCCTAACCATCGTGTTGAATTTTAAAAGTAGCATTTTTCTACTAACCGTTTTCTGCATCGTCGTCACAGGATTGGGGGTTTATCTGCTAGGGGGTATCAATCAAGAACAATTGCAGGCTCTACTCCAGCAAGCAGGTATTTGGACTCCGATTATCTATATCACCCTATATACCGTGGCAACAATATTAATCTTGCCCTCAACACCACTTAATCTCAGCGGTGGTGCGATTTTCGGTGTTTGGTGGGGTACTCTTTGGACAAGTCTTGCGGCGGTAGTGGCAGCGGTAGTGGCTTTTGCCTTTACCCGTACTGTAGGACGAGATTTGGTGGCAAGTAAGTTAGCGGGACGTTGGGAAGCGATCGATGCTGAGATGCGTCAAGGAGGCTTATTCTATATGTTTGCTATTCGGCTATTGCCAATTGTACCCTACGGGTTAGTCAATTTTGCCGCTGGTTTAACTTCGATACGCTTCCGAGATTACTTTGTGGGTACTATTCTGGGAACAGTTCCAGGTATTTTACCCTTTGTAATGATAGGTTCCGGCTTACAGGCTCTCAGAAGTGGCAATCTTTTACCCCTAATGTGTGCCTTCGCTTTGACGGGAATGCTAGTAGGTGTAGCAACTTGGTATCGACGGCGACGACGGTTTAGAATTTAGAATTTAGAATTTAGAATTTAGAATTTAGAATTGGGAATTGGGAATTGGGAATTGGGAATTGGGAATTGATGGAAACGCTATATCAGCTATCAGCTTTTTGACTGATAGCTGAGACCGGATTTAAAGTCCCCCTTGGAAGTCAAAGCGTAGCATCCTCTGGCGAACCGTGGAGGTCAAAGCGTAGCATCCTCTGGCTTCCCCCTTATTAAGGGGGACGGGAGGGGGATCCCAAGGGGTACGGGAAGGGGATCCAAGGGGTACGGGAGGGGGATCTAACCAAGATTAAGCTAATAACTAGCAACTTGGGTTAATAGCTAATTAGCTCTCAATTATGG
>JAAHGR010000821.1 GCA_010672425.1 Symploca sp. SIO2E6 | reverse complement strand
TAGTCTAAGCGGTCACCCGCATCGGAATTAATTCCGATGCTAATAGCGCAAGTCGTCTCAAGACGACTGGTAAGGATACGGGTTAATGCCAGATTATTTGGACATCTTATATATTATCAGTCCGTTTCAACGGACTTGGGCTATAAGCCTGTAAATTAATTTACAGGCGGATGACGATCGCAGCCAGTATATTTCCCAGAATTAATTTTGTGTCGGTTTTATTGAAAATACTGGCAGGATGCGGTGTTCCACAGTGATTTATTGAAATCAGGAATAACGATTCATACCTTACAGGCGCACACCTATTCCATTATTAGAATGATAGCAACAAATCACGAAAATTACAACCGATGACATGGGATCAGGAATAAGCGATCGCTAATTTCCAATTCGATATTTCCCAGGTTATCGATAAATCCGTTACCCGCATCGGCATTAATTTCAATGTTATCGTCAAATCTGTTATCCGCATCGGCATTAATTTCAATGTTATCGATAAATCCGTTATCCGCATCGGCATTAATTTCAATGTTATCGATAAATCCGTTACCCGCCTCGGAATTAATTCCGAGGCTAATAGCGCAAGTCGTCTCAAGACGACTGGTAAGGATACGGGTTAATACCAGATTATTCGGACATCTTATATATTATCAGTCCGTTTTAACGGACTTGGGCTATAAGCCTGTAAATTAATTTACAGGCGGATGACGATTGCAGCCAGTATATTTCCCAGAATTAATTTTGTGTCGGTTTTATTGAAAATACTGGCAGGATGCGGTGTTCCACAGTGATTTGTTAAAATCAGGAATAACAATTCGTACCTTACAGGCGCACACCTATTCGATTATTCAAATAATAGCAACAAATCACGGAAATTGCAACCGATGACATGGGATCAGGAATAAGCGATCGCTAATTTCCAATTCGATATTTCCCAGGTTATCGCTAAATCCGTTATCCGCATCAGCATTAATTTCAATGTTATCGTCAAATCCGTTATCCGCATCAGCATTAATTTCAATGTTATCGTCAAATCCGTTATCCGCATCGGAATTAATATCGCGATCGCAGCCCGTATATTTTCCAGAGCTGACCTAGCGAAACAATCAGGAGATATGTTACCATATCGTTTGATATCAAATCCGGTAGAATCGTTACACCTTGGTGACAAGAAGGCAGACGGCAGAAGGCTCCAGGGCAGCAGGAAAAGAGCAAAGTTGCAAGGTGGAAGGATACGATAAGTGTTTAGCCGGATTTGATATGACCAGTGACAAATAACAAATAACAAATAACAAATAACAAATAACAAATGACCAATGACCAATGACAAATAACAAATGACAAATAACAAATAACAAATAACAAATTCTCAATTATCATTACTTATTTCCACCACATCCACCGGCGCCCCATCAACAAGGCGATTTTTGCCATCAGTTACGAGTAATTCCCCCGGTTTCACTCCCTGGAGAATCTCTCGTTTAGAAATTCCTTCAATCCCTGGTTCTACCTTACGCTGTTCCACAACTTTCTTCCCGTTTTCTTCCTTGATGACAAAGACATGAGGAATTTGATCCCGGAAGACAAAGGTATTGAACGGAGCCACCGTTGCATCGTTTCTCTCTTCCACAGCAATCCAGACAGAAACGTGGGAACCATCCTGTAGATTGGCTGCTCCTTCGGTAATTTCTACTCTGACTTCAACAGAACGTTCACCAGGAGAAACAGAAGGACTGACGGATTCTACTCTACCACGAGCAGCTGCTAGTTTAATCAGATCATCACTAGTCACCCTTCCAGAAGAAGCTTTACTCTGATCCTGGTCTAAAACAACAAAAGCTCGTTGTCCCGGCTTCACACTAATTCCTTGAAAAGCAGGGAGTTGGGCATAGATTTCAAAGCTACTAGGATCAATAACAATTATCGGCACAGATTCCACAATATTCTGATAATCACCAGTTGTTTGTACCCTCTGAGGTGTCCAGTAGTCTCCTTCTTTAATGTTAAGATGGGCAACCTGACTATTGAACGGTGCTTTGATCTCTGTATCTTCTCGATTAACCTCAGTCTTTCCTAATTGAGCAAGGGCTGAGTTCACCCCAGATTGAGCTGCTTGTACCTGAGCATCAGCAGATGTGACCCCTTCTTGGGCAGATTTTACTGCTGCTTCCTTGGCGACAACCGCAGTTTGGTTGTTTGTGAGGTCTGTTTTTCTAACTTCTACCTCCCTTCCTTGAATTGCTCCTTCCTGATAGAGTTCCTGGTAGCGTTTGAGATCAGTAGCTGCAAAGTCGCGGTTTGTTTCAGCTTGTCTTAATTCAGCTTCTGCTTGTATGAGTTGATTTTGAGCCTGTCGCAGACTCGCTTTTGCCGTTTCTACCTGTTGCTTAGCTTCAAATACCGCTGCTTTAGCCACATTCAGGTCTTGGTCTGATTTACGCTGGTCTACTTTGGCCAACAGTTCACCACCCTGCACATAATCCCCTTCCTGGAGATCACGGCCATTGACATCTTTGATATAGGTAATTGTTCCAGCTACATCAAGGGTTAGATGTTTGAAGCGAGAGGCTCTCACTTCTGCATCACTAAAAACCCATTCTTGAATCGGTTCTGTCTTCACCTGTACTACTTTTACAGGGAGTTGAGCTTCTAGGGCTACAGTCTCCGTCTCTTCTGAAGTGGATCTATTTCGGAGCAAAGTGAATGCTTTCAAACCCAGTAAAGCTGCAATCACCATAATTACCAGGAACAGGGAAAAAGACCACCGATTTTTTTTGGTGATGGGAGTCCAAGGCACATCAGGCCACAAAGGTCTTTTTTCCTCATAATCCTCAAGTGACTCAGATACTAATTCCTCTACCTGAGCTGCTATTTCCTCTTCTGTATTTTGCGATACAGCCTCAGGCGGTTGTGGCTCCCTTGGCAGTTTAGTATCTTCAGTTTTCATGGCAAATGCCCTTCTGGATAGATATCCTATCCAGATTATAGTTGAGGAATACTGCTGTTGAAAACGTACAACTCCAAAACCTTGTTGAAATTAAGCTGAGAGATTTTAGATTTTAGATTTTAGATTTTAGATTTTAGATTGAATAATTCAAACGCTCACCAGCCCCTAAATTCATTTATGGAATAAGTTGAAAATCTTCAATCTTCAATTGCTTGACAGCTCCCTCGTACCTTATTACTTATTACTCTTGAGAAACTATTTTAGATTTTAGATTTTAGATTTTAGATTTATTTAGATTTTGGATTAAAGAATTGAATCAACACAAGCCTAAGGCTCCGAGGCTCCAAGGCTCCAAGGCTCCAA
>JAAHGR010000820.1 GCA_010672425.1 Symploca sp. SIO2E6 | reverse complement strand
TCACATTCCGGGAAAAATTTGTAGAGGAATAAAAAAGTTTGACAACTTCAGCCTGACAAACCCTTAATTTTTCGTTCTGCATTGCTGCCCAGCAGAAAAATCAAGTTGAACAATAACTGGTTTATGTTGGGTTAAGTCTACCCCTGAGTGAGATTAAAGGTGATAATTAATGGTGAAAAAAGTCAAACAATGTTATTTATTGTCCAACTTTTTTATGGGTTTACATCAGACTAAGTAGACGACTCAGCCAGTGAGTCAGACTACTTTTGCTAAGTATGATAAGAGGGGTGAGGAAGTGAAGCGGAGAGCGGTGAATAATTTGGGGTTTTGAGTCAGGAGATGGGGGCAAATTCGCCTGTGAAACCGGAGTGGGAGATTGCTATGAGTTCGTCAGTCTCTTGATTAGTAATCGGAGTGTCATTATTTTCGGCATTAATGCCATAGGTAATCTCTCATTGTTCATAGGTAAGACCTTCTGGTAATCCAATTACATCCTCAGTAACATTAAAGTCGATAATAGTTTCAAAACTCTCTTCAGGTGTAAGCACAAATAAATCGCTACCATTGCCACTATTTAGCTGATTTTTACCAGCACCACCATTGAGCAGATCATCGTCTGCGCCGCCAACAAGGTAGTCGTTTCCACTTCCACCAAGAAGAATATCATTACCACTACCTCCTCTGAGAATGTCATCACCATCCTGACCATTAATTACATCATCAGAACCGTTCAAACTCTCAGTATATTTATCAATCTCATTTAGTAAAGTAACTGTGTTTTCACTAAAAACACTGACAATATTTTGGTCAGCGTCGATAATATCAATACTATTATTGTCAGATGAGTTATCACCATCGCCATTGTCAGTTGAATTCTCACCACCAATTTCTTGGAAAAAGAGGCGGAGTACTAACCCCAAGACAAGAAGTATCAGGGTAATGTTCAGTTCTGTATTTTTGCGGATATACTCAGTAATGCTAGTGATGCGAAGGGTGCGATTGTCACAAACATGATGGTCAGTATTTCGCGACAATTCGGGATAAGATCCTATACATTCCTTTAGCACTTCTTGTAAAAGCAGGCTCTGTAGAGTCTCATTTCTAGGATCTATAAATTCTTTTATCCTCGCTTTTTGATTCTCACAGTGATAAACACTATCATCATCCAATAGATTTAGCTCTTGTAGGACAAAGTAATCAACCTCATTAATTAGAATGCAAAGCACGTCGTCGGACTGTGCAAGTTCAAGTATTTCCCCCATGCGGTCAGCCTCTAGCTCAGATAGCTCAGAGCTAGCTGCTAGCCTTGCGTACTCGAAAACCAGATTACTTTGTTCTTGTGTTAGTTTCATTTTTACCCCAGGAATTAAGCGATTATTCTCTTTGATTTAGTCAAGATTTTCCGGTCGTATAGGAAAAATATTTCTTGCGTAATCGCTCTATAGCTCGCTTACCTCTCTGACGCAGCCGCTGCTCTAATTTGTGGTTATTCTCAACCTCCTCTCCTATATCAACCAAGTGGTTGCAAATTTCTTTCCAAGATAGACCTTTGATTATTCTTAGTTTTAAAATCATCCCATCTTTTGAATCGAGCACCAATAGAGATTGTTGCAATATTTTTTTGACATTACCTTCTATGACATCATCTGAAATCTTATGACTACTTTCTTCTATCAGTCTGCCCTCATTTGCTAGACGATTAATGAGTAATTGTTGCCTCTTTTTAGCTTTGCTCAGCTCTCTAATAACGTTATAACTAGTTGCCTTAAACCAGGCTGAAATCTTGTCTATCACTCCTCCAGCTTCTATGTTTTTGACTGCACGCGCATAGGATTCAAGAAAAATGTCCCGTTCCTCGTAGTAGGAATAAAGCTTAAACTGCCTAAGGACTCGCTTGATATAGGGAAGGATATGGTAAATGTCACTGTCTCCTGAACCCAACAGGACTTCGATGACAAAGAAATCAAGTAACTCACGCTGTTTCCGAACCCTTGAATCCTGACAACCTCTCTCAGAAGAGGCAGTTGCATTTAGCCAAGCCAAAGGATTGTCTTGAGGGTGTGTCATAGTTCCTTCAATGTTGACTGTTTACTGAGGAGTAACCGCTGATAAAGCCATGCGATGCACCCCTATCCACATCAGCACCCATATACTTATGGTCTTCGAGTAAAAAGCGTGACACCCTAACATCAAATTCAGTGTTACTTCTTATTGACTACTACTTTTAATCCCAAAGACTGTAAGGAATTACGGGATTAACTAGACCACTCAAATGCTCATATGTTTTCGTTGCACTTTAAATTCCTACTGTCACAGACTCCTCTTGGGAGCCATAAAAAAATAGAGCGGCTCGAAACCCAAGTTCAAGAGTTATCGAGCCACAGCTGATACCAAATTTTGACCCCAATAAGGAAACTGACGATGGAATCTGATCAGATGCTCAAGACTTCCGACACCGAGTCTACGCAAATCCCCAATACCAGTGAGCAGCTAAGTTGCTCTAAGATTGAAGCCCATACTGAAGAACCAACTTTGCCGCACTTAATCAACAAGGTAGCAGACATTGCTGTTGCTAACCAGGATGCTGGTCTGATTATTGCCGCTGCTATTGGTACATCAGTTATCCTTTGGGCAATAGCCGATGCCGCAGCCAAACTGATTAGAGCTGCACGCGGCGGCTAATTAGTCAGCTATAAAGGGGACACCTCACAAGTCCAATCTACTTGTTCTAGGTGAAATAAGCATCGCACCGCACCTCTGCTCCTAATCTCCGAGTCTCCAAGCAGGCATTGTGATCTGCTGACCCTCGTTGATTTCCCACACTACATTCTATTCCTTACCTCCCTTGCCCTGAGTGGATGAGGAGGTGCTTCTTCTGTTTCTCCTAAATTCGGCAACCACAGACTGATTTGAAGCTTCCTCATAAAGCCCACGCCTAAGAATTTCCGCTGCTAGAGAGCTTTTTGTTAGTCCAGTTGCTTCTGACATCTCAGTCAAAAGCTTATCTGTTTCATCACTGATTGTGACGCTAATTTGTGCCATACACATAGAACTTACTTTCAATACCCCTATTATCAATGTGATTTCAATGAAATTGAAAGGTGTCTTTACCTTCTATAGACAGGCATAAAGTGTGTTATCACTGAAAATTACTTGACATCTCACTGAGAATAACCTTATATTAAGGCTATCAACTAAAAAGAGAGGCGAAGCATGAGATTTGACTCAAGTTACTCAAGCTTTGTGACTACGCTTGCCTATAAAGAAGGGCGTTCCCGCCGCGAAAAGCTGGTAGCACTCCGAGCCATGCCCCGA
>JAAHGR010000082.1 GCA_010672425.1 Symploca sp. SIO2E6 | reverse complement strand
CATTACTCATTACTCATTACTCATTACTCATTACTCATTACTCATTACTCATTACTCATTACTCATTACTCATTACTCATTACTCATTACTCATTACTCATTACTCATTACTCATTACTCATTACTCCTTGCTCTGTTGGAAATAACTCCATTATACCAAATATGCTCATATTTTAGTGCCATTCCTAAAAATCGCCATAAAAAATGTAGTTTATTTGCGAGTACAATTGTGAATAAACTCTCTAAACCTACCACCTACCACCAATGAATCGCCAAGAAGTTGAAAATCGAACTATTCTAATTGCCTTAACTGGTTCTAGAGGCTACGGGTTAGCTACAGAAACCTCAGATTACGACTATCGTGGTGTTTTTGTAGCCAGCAAACCCTACTATCTCGGATTTAACCAGATTGAGCAAAAGGATAAAGGCTGGACAGAGGAACTAGGTAAATTTTCTTACTTAGGACAAGATACCTGTATCTATGAACTCAAGAAATTTTTAAAACTATCGGCTGATAATAATCCTAATATCCTAGAACTACTGTGGTTCAACGACTATCTGCATCTGACAGAAGTTGGAGCAATCTTGCAACAGCACAAACAACTGTTTCTGTCTAAAAAAGTGAAGCACACTTACGCAGGATATGGTTATGCTCAAATTAAGAAGCTGGAGTCTCACCGTCGTTGGTTACTCAATCCTCCAACGAAAGAACCAAAGTTAGAAGATTTTGATTTGGGGTCAAAGCAACAGTTGAGTGTAACTGAAGTCAATGCTTTCCTGGAATATCTCTACCTACTAATCCGGGAACGCATCCAATTTCTCGAACCAGCCGAGTCTCTGCATAATCTGCTCACTGCTGAGATTGATTTCAAAGGAGTATTAAGACAATACGCACTGCCAGAAGACACCTTGGATTATACACAAAAACTGACTAATAGCTCCAAAGAATTTATTAAATTACTGCAAAAAAATCAACAGTATCAGAATGCTCGCAGAGACTACAAAAATTATCAACAGTGGCAGAAAAACCGCAATCCTGCCAGAGCTGCGATGGAAGCTTCTGTTGGTTACGATTGTAAGTTCGCAATGCAGGCAATTCGACTATTGAGAACGGGAATTGAAGTTTTAGAGACTCAAAACCTCATAGTTGACCGTCGAGAAGCCGGTGATGCTGAGCAATTACTAGCAATTAAAGGAGGCGAGTATAACTATGAACAGGTGATGACTCTTGCTAATGAACTCTATCAGGGACTTGATGTAGCTTACTCTAAGTCTACCCTACCTTATAATGTGGATAAAGAGACTGTGAATCAGTTGTGTATTGATTTAGTGGAAAAGCAAGGATGGTCATAAAGAAATGATGAATGATGAACGATGAATGATGAATAACTCACATCTTGCACTATGCATCAAAAATACTTAATACCGTAAGCCAAAGCAATCAATTTCAGTACTGAAACCGTCAAATCTTATCACTGTTCCAGATGAGCTGTTGCCTGTTGCCTACCTTCACAGGTCAATTTTCTTGATTGCATGCAAGATCTCAGAATAATACCAAATCCGGTTTAGATACCCCCGTTTTGAAGAAACTGCAAAACTTGCTCTGAGACGTTGCATGCAACGTCTCTACAGGGTGGGATATAAAGGGTTTGTGTATACCGGATTTGGTATAACCCCATTTAATGGAGCTACGGGATGGAAATAAGGATGCGCAGGCTTTTTTCATTTACACGGATAAATCCGGGGGCTTCAGACCAGATAACGCCGAATGCGGTTGGGACTTTCGCGAAAGTAATAATCCTTAAATTATTGGCTTGCACCTTTACTGTTCATCATTCATCATTTATCATTCAGAATTTTTTTTCGGTGAGCATTTTTATCAATGAGTAAGGAGAAACAATTACAATTCTATTCCCTACTCCCAATTCCCAATTCCCAATTCCCTATTCCCCTTCTTCAGATTGCAGTTGCTCTAAATCAAACCCTAACTGTTGCAATTTCTCTAATAATTTCAAGCGTTTATTGCGCTCCTGTTCCCATGCTTGTTGAGCAAGCTGAGCTCGCAAACGCTCTTGTTCTAATTGTTGATGCTCTGCTACCAGAGATTGCTCGGCTTGCTCAGCTCGTAGGCGCTCTTGTGCTGACTGCTCTGTTCCCCACAACAACAAATTTCCCTCAGCATCCCACCATCGCAACCAGTAACCCCTTCGTGTTTCCCGTTTCCCCTGCCAAACTCCTAAGAACAAATTCATCGACTCAATCCAATACAATCCGTTTTCTTCTATAATCTGAGTTTGGTAGCGGCTTCCAGCATCAAGACGGTAGACTGCTAGATCCCCAGAATCAGGCTCAAAGATCGCATAGTAGGGGACTTGCAGGATGCTTTCGTAAAAGAACCATTTGCCAGGGGGATAGGTGGATTTCGGCGAATACTCTTCACCCTCGGTTTCTGAGAGAAATTCCATGACAATTGCCGGAACCTCTCCCTCTAAATGAGGAGTAAAACTACGTTGCAGTTCAGCTGTTGATGCCCAAGTTTTGGCCACGTAAGCCCAGTCCGGGGCTTTGACCACCAGTTGGCCGTTAACGGTAGCACAAACGCCGTAGTTGGTGATGGTGATGGCACTGTCGGGGAGGCGATTGGCCTGATGCAAACTATCGGTCAGGGCTGCAGCGAGCGCAGGTTGGTTAATGTTGTCCACAGGGTCATCTGGCAATTGGAAACTATCCGGCAGTTTTTGCCAGGTAATAGAGAGGGTCTGAAGCTGTGCAACCATAGTCGAAAGTGGAAAGGGCTGAGCGCTTGACTAGTAGTATCTTAGCACTATTGTGGGGCTTGGAGAATAAGTAATGAGTAATGAGTAATGAGTAATGAGTAATGAGTAATATCAAGGAAAGGATAAACAGTTATAATTCCCTGGAAAAACAATTCCCAATTCCCAATGCCCAATTCCCAATGCCCAATTCCCAATTCCCAATGCCCAATTCCCAATTCCCAATGCCCTATTCCCTATTCCCCTTCTAAAGCTGAACATGGCATCAGTACGATGTAGATGAAGAAGAATCAATCGTAGATATTCGGGCTATCGGGATGAAGGAAGGAAATCAAGTTCGTATTGGTGGAGAAATAGTTGAACTATGAAAACAGTTGAAATCAGCGAGATTAGCTCACTACTGGAGAAATATGACCAAACCGAACAACCTCTCATTCTAACTCGCAAAGGTCAGCCTGTTGCCGCTTTATTTCCTATTGAAGATGTTGATTTAGAAACTCTTAGTTTAAGTACTAACCCTAAGTTTATCAGCATTATTGAAGAATCACGAAAAAGTCAACAAGAGGAAGGTAGAATTTTATTGGAAGATATTCAGCTTCCTGATAATACTCATCGTGATATTGAGGAGGCAAAACAACTTATTGAGGAATACACAGCTGATAGCTGATAGCTAAAAGCTTTCAATTGGCTTGTCGAAAACTTTCAATAAGCCTTATATTAGATCTGAGCCATTCATTCACCAACATCTGCACCTCAACTCCATTTTCATTGGCAAGCTGGTTCATAAAGTCGTTCACATCTGGTTCAAGATATATAGGAAAAGTGATACTTTATACATAAGCCTACACTTTTTCTATTATAAAGTAATAATCGGGAATTGGAAATTGAGAATTGCAAATATTTCCGTTGTCTCCCCATCTCCCCATCTCCGCGTCCCCGCGTCTCATAAATCCCTTACTCTATCAACAAGCCAATAGGTCATCATTTTCCCCTTCCCCTTAACCTCAATCTCACCCCGCTGTTCAAATAAAAATTGGTGCTTGAGGCGCTCATAGGTAGCAGCAGTTACTTGAATGCGTCCTGGTGCTCCTTGGGACTCCATCCGGGAAGCTATATTCACCGCATCCCCCCACAAGTCATAGATGAACTTAGTTACGCCAATGACACCTGCGACTACTGGTCCGGTATTGATACCAATACGAAGTCGGAAGGGTTGACTATTATTCCAGGTGACACGAGTAATTTCCCGTTGCATCTCCAAGGCCATCTGAGCAATGGCCTGGGGATGGTCGGATTTGGGCATGGGGAGACCACCGACTGCCATATAGGCATCCCCAATAGTCTTGATTTTCTCTAAACCATATTGCTGAGTCAAGCGATCGAAGCGGGAAAATATTTGGTTGAGTAAGTCTACCAATTCTGTAGGTGACATACTCGAAGCGAGGGGAGTAAAGCCAACGATATCAGCAAAAAGTATTGTCGCTTCCTCAAATTGCTGGGCAATAGCACTTTGGTTTTGTTTCAATCGCTCGGCGATCGTCTTGGGTAAAATATTTAGTAATAGACCCTCTGATTTTTCTTGTTCTGCCCGTAGTGCTTCCTCTGCTTGTTTGCGCATGGTTATGTCTTCCACCGTGCCTTCGTAGTAGAGTATATTGCCATGAGCATCACGGACAGCACGAGTATTACCACAACTCCAGATGATACTGCCATCTTTGCGATATACCTGGTATTCAAAATTGAAGACTGCACCATCCCTCTCTAGAGTGGCGATCAACTCATTCCTACGGTTGGGGTTAACGTATAGTTGGTGTTGAATATCCGTCAGGTGTGCCATCATTTCCTCTGGTGAGGAGTAGCCATACATCCGAGCCAGGGATGAATTGACACTGAGATAACGACCATCAATGGTAGTTTGAAAAATGCCACAGATAGCATTTTCAAAGATGCTACGATACTTTTCTTCTGCTTGTCTGATCGTTTCTTCTGCTAGTTTGCGTTCCGTAATATCCCGCGCTACCCAAATAACCCGATTATCTGGCATTGGTGAAGCATTGGCAGCAAACCAAATTTCCCTCACTTGTGACTTGTGGCTTGTGGCTGGGAGCTGGAGAATGGTACCGTTATCTTGGTAACAGTGTCTTGCTATCTCCTGTTGTTGGATGGGCAAGCTGTATTCTACACTTACTGTTTGCCCTGTAGCTAGTGCCTGCTGGATCTGACTAGCAAACAACTGAGCTTGCCTCGGTGGTAAAACTTCATGGACAGTTTTACCAATATGTTTAGTAGCAGGACCATACAACAACTCAGAATTAGTCGATACAATTTTGAGAAATCGTCCTTGGTCATCAAAAACGGCAATGACATCAGTCATTGCGGCAAAGAGTGCTCGTAATTCTGCTTCTATGTGTTGGCGCTCAACAATCTCAATCCCTAGTTGTTGATTTGATTGTTGGAGTGCTGCTGTTCGCTCTTCAACTCTAGTTTCTAGTTCCTCATTGGCCCTATGCAATGCTTCTTCTGCTTGCTTGCGCTTGGTAATATCCTCCACCGAACCTTCGTAGTAGAGTAAGTTACCTTCGTCGTCACGAACAGCACGAGCATTCTCCGAAATCCAGGTGATAATGCCATCTTGGCGACAAATTTGGGACTCAAAGTTGACAACCGTGTCATTTTCTTGGAGTAAGAGGCTAAACAAAGCACGACGGCTGGGGTTAAGGTAAAATTGTTCCTTGATGTTGGTGACATTGGCCATCAGTGCTTCGGGGGACTCATAGCCATAGATACGAGCAAATGTTGGATTAACACTGAGGTAATGTCCATCAGGGGTAGTTTGAAAGATCCCTTCCAGGGCATTTTCAAAGATACTCTGATAGTTGGCTTCAGCCTGCCGTTGCGCTTCTAGTGCCTGCTGACGCTCAGTAATATCAATACCAACGGTGAAAGCAGCTCGGTCTTGGTCGTACTTGCGAGCTACAATCAAATAAATGTGATTAGTACCATTGACTTGAGCATTGACTTCTTGATAAGTGTCTTGCTCGGGGCTCGCAAAAAACTCCTTCACTAATTGATTAAACTCAGAGCTAGCCTTTAAAAAACCAATGTCTTGACCAATAAAGTCTTCTTGAGCTAAATTAAAGGTTTGGGCTAACTGCCGATTTACTCCCAGATACTTCAAATCCGAGCTAATCCAAGAAACAATTCCCGGTACAGCTTCCAAGATAGCCTGCAACTGATCTTTAGCAGTCTGTAAAGCTTTTTCGGCTAAGGTTCGTTCCGCAACTTCTGCCACCAGTTGATCATTGGATGCTACTAGTGCCGCTGTTCGTTCGGCAAATTGTTGCTCTAGCTCAGCTTTCGCTTGTTTTAGTTCTTCCCTGGCTAGCTTTTGCTTCGTAATATCCCGCGCTACCCAGATAACTGAGTTGGTAGAAATGGGTGAAATGCTGCCAGCAAACCAAACTTCTTGCTCCTTAATTGCCAGACTGTATTCTGCATTGACTGTTTGCTGGGTTGCTAGGGCATCTCGGATGTAACCTAAAAAGATATCAGCTTGAGCCGGTGCAAAAACCTCGTGTAAGGTTTTGCCCATCAATTCCTCAGCTGGTTTGTGTAGTAGGGTTGGATTAGTTGGTGCAACTTTGAGATAGCGTCCCTCGGCATCAAGTACAAGGATAATATCCTTCATGGCGGCAAAGAGTGCTTTGAGCTCTGCTGCGTTACGTGCCGCTTCGCTAACCGATTCACGCAGTACCGTTTCTACTTGTTCTCGTTGGGCAACCTCTTGGTAAAATTGCATTGTTGTTACTTCTAGTTTCTGGGACTTTTTTCCCAACTGCCACATTTTCCGAGAAACTTCCGCCAACATATCAATAACAATCGGTGAGCTATCGAAATCGATCTCTTCTACCCCCAACCAAGGTAGAGGTTTAATCAAATTGTTACTAGTTTGGACAATCTCAAATTGTCCTGTGGGTAAAATCTGCCCAATTCGAGAAACTTTGCCCACATGGTGATTGGACTCAATGCAAACGCATCCACCAGGAGCTTCAAAGCTTTGACCATAAGCTGCTACCCTCACTCTGTCAACCTCAAAAGATTGAGCTAATTCTACGGCGTGCTTCCAAAGGTAGACTTGGGAATAAGCTGCCGCAATGGGATCAGAGGTGACTCGTTCTACTCCATAGCGATACTTAAAATTCCTGACAAATTCCCGATTTTTGGGTGTGTTTAAACTTTGGAAGTAAGTCCAACTAGCATAATGACCTGTAGCTACATCTCCTATTCTTTGCAGTTCTTCTTCCGTCACACTCACTGCCATAATCGGAAGCTCAGCTGCTGTTAGACCTAACTCTTGGTATTGACGATAGAAAGCCAGGTTACTATCACCATTGATCGTACTGAAGACCACATCAGCTGAACTCTGTTTAATGTTATTGATAACTGTCCTCAAGTCTTGAGCTCCCAAGGAAGTGTAATCTTCCCCAACGACTATGCCTCCTTGGTGTTTTAATTGTGCTGTGATCAGTTTATTAACAGTTCGCGGAAAAACAAAGTCTGACCCCAACAGATAGAAGCGTTGACCTTGATGTTGCAGCAACCAACTTACAGCGGGTTCCACTTGCTGATTGGGACAAGAGCCAGTGTAAAAAACATGTTTTGAGCTTTCTAGTCCTTCGTATTGCAAGGGATACCACAATTGAGCATTTAACTCTTCTAATACAGGCAGGACAGCTTTTCGACAAGCGGAAGTCCAACCACCAAAGAGGGTAACTACTTGGTCTTGCTGGATAAGTTTTCTGGCTTTGCTCTCAAATAAACTAGGCTTAGAAACTCCATCTTCAATGACTGGTTCAATGAGCTTACCTAGTACTCCCCCAGCCTGGTTAATTTCCGCGATTGCCATTAGTTCTGCATCTTTTAGTGGAGCTTCACTAATCGCCATTGTTCCTCGGAGAGAGTGTAGGATACCCACTTTGACGGTTGACATAGATTAAACCTCTCCCAAAAGTTATAGATGTTTGCTACTTGCTTAACCTATAATGCGACCCTGAAAATCGTGAACGGACAAAATTGTTGGTATTCTTGTTTCAGCTAAAACGCATTTGTATTGGCTACTTATAATCTCCACATCTCTAGACCTTATATCAGTAACTTTTTATTTACACATAGTTTATTTGTTGATTTGCAGGGAATAGGGAATGGGGAATAGGGAATAGGGAATGGGGAATGGGGAATGGGGAATGGGGAATGGGGAATGGAGAATTGGAACTTCTAATCTGAAAATAGACGCGGGGACGCGGGGACGCGGAGACAACAGAATTTTCATCCTTGGTTGTGAGGTGAAAGTTCATAGGAGTCTGACTTGAAAGTAGGGAACGGGGAACAGGGAAGAGACTGCTTTCATAACCTGGTGGTGAAATTTTTTCATAGGGACTGCCTTCTGCCTTCTGCCTTCTGCCTCCTGCCTTCTGCCTCCTGCCTTCTGCCTCCTGCCTTCTGCCTCCTGCCTTCTGCCTCCTGCCTCGGAGCCAATGGGGTAACTAACCCGGATTTGGTACAACGAGCAAAACATGATAGGGGTAAACACCCTTGCCATCGGTAAATTTCTCGTGTTTTTGAATAGCAAACTCTTCTTGGAGAAGGTTGATGAATGCCTGATGATTTGTTGAAGTAAGTTTGCAGACTAGCCAAAGCCTTGATTCTGTTGGCGGTAATTGGCGAATCCAGTTTTCTATATTCTGCTCATCAATCTTTTTCTTAAAGGGAACTCTTGGCTCAACAACAATTTCCGCAGAACCATGCTTATAATGCACCAGTGGCACAGTACCGATCCAACCGTCTATAGCCCAAACGACAATATCACCTACTTGTTCGTCCATTTTGATCGTCTGTACTATTCCTCGGTAATCCGCACGGTCTAAGACTGTATAATAACGTACCAAACCCTTTCCTACCGCTAATATATAGACAAGTGCTACGATGATAGCCACAATTCTTCCCTGGCGCCAAATTACCATAAAGCCTGCTGCCACCAGCATAAGTAGGTAGGGGGAGGTAAACAACAGGTAGCGTTCTAGCCAAAGGGAGAACCAAAGATGGGAGACCAAAAATATTTGTGCCAAAGGTATCAACCCCCAAGCTGCTACCCAGAGTACCTTACTGGAGCGGTGTTGGCGAATTAAAGCAATGCTGCTTAAGGTAATCAGTATCAAGGCAAACACCTTGTATAACCAGGCAAATGCCGTATTTGGCTCAATGCGGAATGGCCCTGTTGTAAAGATTCTCAGTATACGTACCAATTCCAAGGGACTAGGAGTAGGTTTAGTGATCTTGATACTGTCACCGGTAGTGAATTCTGTAGTCCAGTAAACTAATTTGAGCAGAACACAGGGAGCCCACAAAATACAGATGAGCAACAGCCACTTGCCAAAAGCGAACAACACTCGGCGTTGCTGGCGAAATTTTAACCCCACCAAAACTAGATCCGGTATCAGCAGAGTGGCGTTTAAGGGTACAGTCATAATTGCTAAGAATCGCAGACTCGCCCACCAACCAATCCAGAAATTGTTGGGACGCTCCAAGGCATAAGTTATGACCAGAGTGCCAGCCAAACCGACAAATGTACTCAAGGAGTACATCCTAACCTCTTGGGCATGATTAATAAATAGTGGTGAAAGAGTTAATAAAAGAGCCGCTATTAACCCTTCTGGTTTACCCAGGAGACGACGAGCAATCAAATAGGTGAGGAAGACACTTCCCAATCCGAAGATTACAGCTAAACTCCGTAACCAAGTATCGCTACTGCCAAAATTGCTCCAGACCCTCAGCAGTATGTAATAGAGTGGGCGTATCAGATTGTGAGGAGGAAGTCCTTTTCCAGTTTTGACATCCCTAACACTGTAGATTTCATCAATCCAGAGGCTCTCGGTGCCTAGTTGATAGAAGTATAAAGTAGCAGCTAACAGTAAAATTAAGCTGATGGGAAACCACTGCCTGAGTCCAGGGAATCTAGTTGTGGTTGCAGGGGAATTCTCTGTAGTGAATTTCATAAGTTAGCTATCAGCCTTGTCTCCCTTGTCTCCCTTGTCCACCTTATCCCTAAACCAACAAATTAGCTGTGCCACTACTTCCCCAATTCCCTATCTCTTCACTCCTGAGGCAACATTTGAGGCCAAGGAATATTAGGATGACTAGCAAGGAAACTGGCAACTGCAGCAGCTCCGTAGCGATTGAGATGGCTGGGATCGGCAAAATATTGATTCTGGTTCAACCAGACCCTTCCCATATCAATAAACGTCAAGCCTGTTTGCCCCCGCATCAACTGCTCAAATTGTACCTCACGTCTCGATCGCTCCCAATCCAAATAGTTTTGACTAACAGGTAAATTAACTAATACTAGGGGAATTTGTTGCTGCTGAGCAAATTGCCTGACTGAGTTGAGAGCATTCCATTGGGAACCGGAAAAACTAAAGGGTTGATAGTCTCCATCGTATAAACCTGCGACTCGCGGATGATTCTGATAGTAGGTGTTGGGGTTAAAGCGACTTTCTAATGGTAAAAAACCATTGGCATCGATAGCAACAGTACTGTAACTATTGCCAGGAGCATTTTTTACTAAAGTCAGTCGCTGGGGTGTTGGCGTACCAGTTAACTGAGTCAACAGTAGCAACTGAGGAGGAGATGGTTCCGGATTGCTGGAAGTCTCGAAGGGAACCCTTGCTACTCGCCATTGCTGGGAAGTAGCACTAGAGGTAACCACATCTGCTGAAGCTTGGGATTTTTCTGTAGTGGTTTGGGAAATAGTCGAATCTGGAATTGCCCCACAATCTTGGTTAACTTCCGGTATCGTTGGGGGAAGTGTGGGACGATTCCCGGCCATGACTACCTGGTATCCTGGAGATGTGACTAATTGCTGGTAAGTACGGTCTACTCTGCCACTATTAAAGGAACGCACTCCATCTGCCCAGATCATTAGTTTGGGTAGTTGTTCTCTAGTCAACAGTTGCCGCAGCTGGAAGGCAACCATTTGAGCGGTGGCACCATTGATGCCAAAGTTAAATACTTTGAGATTACCTTTACCTTGAGCCGCTAACTTTTGCTCTAGTTGTCTAGGATCAATCCCCACTAAGGCGCGAGAACTACCGATAATGAGCACATCTGGGGGGCCAACAGCGGCGATATAGGATAAATATAGTAGCAGCTGTTCGTCCAAGATTTGGTTATTAAAACTAGCGAAAGGCAGCTGAGGAGGGGTCAAACTGGCTTTTTTTTGGGCTAAATCCAGGGCATTGAGATACTCTACTACTTTTTTTTGCGCAAAAGCCCGTTTGGGACTGTTCAGAGGAACTGCCTGCATCCCCTCAATCGCCTGCATCCACCGTAGTACAACTAAATCCCACTCCTGTTGTGATTGAGCAGTTTGGGAGAGGGTCGCAGCACTGTTGGCTTTGGTAATTCCTTTGGTAAAGGGACTAATTTGGGGACAGACTGAGGGTTGGTCAGATTCATTTGCCACCACATTGCGGGTGTGGCTATTGTTGTTCAAGTTAAGCTTTGGCAGCGAAGTTTGGGAACAACCAGTAGCAACTAGGAGTAAAGCCAAGGTAGCTGCACCGTTGAGTGGAAAGGAGAGTTTAGCCATAATGCGATCGCTTCTAGCTAGGGTTGGCGTTTTTAAGTAATAAGTAATAAGTAATAAGTAATAAGTAAATTATAGAGGTAAGGTAGGGGAGACTTTCCTCAAAAATGCCAAAATTTTGAGGAAAATCTCGCTGTAACCAGGCGCGGTAAACATCACCCACTGGTTAACAACAGACGAAAAGCAGATACCTTTATATTAGAGCTTCGCAACCTTCTGGCATTAGCCTGTATAACCGAATACAGATAAAGTTACAAAAAGGTCATTAAAATCGCGATCGCCTGCACCTGCTCCTCCATCATTCGTGATAAAAGAGTAACGATGTAAGAAGACTTCACCTTTCTCAACAATGGTATCTTCCCCCACTAGTATACCAGAACCCTCTGTCAGGGTAACGGTGTAGGTTCCATCTCCTCCTGAGGTGAAACTACCACCACCGACATAAGTAAAGACTCCACCACTCCTGCTACTGCCAGAAGCGGAGAAGACTTCATTGTCGTTAGAATCAACAATCTTTACTGTTTGATTACCACCTGATTGGGCAAAGGCAGCAACTGTTACTAACTTGCCGCTGGGGTCAATACTAATTTGTTGTGGACCGGTAACAGCACTAGGCATAATACACTTAGATTCTATTTTTGCCTTATCAAGGATGCACTTTTAGGTTACCTTAGTCTACTGAATTTGATAAATTTTAATAATTATTCTTGATGGGTAGTCTTGCTCGCTTCGGTTTTCTAGCGAGCAAGATGCTCGCACTACTACAGATACTTGCGATCGCCTACCTTGCTTTTGCTATTAGCGATCGCCTACGACATCAGCGTAGCTGAAAGCTGATAGATCCCAAGCAACACATCATAGTCTTACAGAACAGAAATATGTACAAAGGATTACTGTTAAACCGCATTACTAACCGCATTCGGCACTCTTTGAAATTGCAGGAGATCTTGTCGGCAACAGTCTCGGAAATGCGCTCCTTTTTGGATACAGATCGAGTCAAGATTTACCGCTTTGAGCCAGATGGCTCAGGACAAGTAATTGCTGAATCGATCGCTCCTCATCGTCTTCCCTCTCTGTTAGGTTTACACTTTCCCGCTAGCGATATTCCTCCTGCAGTTCGTGAGATGTATATCAAGGCTCGCCAGGGAGCCATTGTCGATGTTCCAGAACAGAGGATTACTCTGGCTCGTCTAGAATCTCCCCAAACTACTGGAGATCTCAAAATTGAAGAGGTACAGGAACGAACTATTGAAGATATTCTCCAGCGTCCTGTAGATCCTTGCCATGTGGAGTATCTAACCAACATGGGAGTGCAATCTTCTTTCGTAATCCCAATTTTGACAGGTCAAAACCTCTGGGGTTTGCTAGTTTCCCATCATACTCAGCCGAAGGTTTTCTATCAAGAGCAACTAGAACTAGTGCAAATGATCGCAGATCATGTGTCCATTGCTATCTCGCAATCTCATCTATTATCTCAAGCTTGGGAAAAGGCACGGCGAGAAGAGTTGATTAATCGCATTTCTACCCTGATTCACTCCCCTCTGGCTATTGAGGAAATTTTACAAACTGTCTTAGAAGATGTGGTTAAGTTGGTAGCCGGTTCTGGTGGCAGGCTCTATTTAACTTCTACAGATGGCATGTCAGAAGTTGAAACCTATACCTATGGCACACAGCCTAGATTAACTGACAATGTTAAGCAACCTCTACTGGAAATTTATCCAGCTTGGCAGCAATTAATGAAACGTGATTACCTTTGTGTCCAGCTGCTAGATATTGCCGATGAAAACGAGGAAAATAATCAAGATACCACTGATGAGTTGGTCGAGGTACAAGGTTTTCCAGTTCCTAAACCTCAAGCAATTAGTGACATCTACCAACAACCACAGCTACTAGAGATTACTCATTTGTTTCGCCCTACCCGTATCCGCAGCTTATTAGTTATGCCTCTACAGTATGGTAGTCAGTTTCTTGGTTGTTTGAGCCTATTCCGGAACGAGATTGACACAAATATTACTTGGGCAGGAAAATATGACCCGGATGAGAGGCAGCAAAGGGTAAGGCAATCCTTTGAGGCTTGGCAGGAGTTAAAATTAGGTCAGGCTCAGGAGTGGACAGCTGAAGAAATTGAAATAGTGCGCTCGCTTTCGATTCACCTGACTATGGCAGTGATGCAACATCGACTCTACCGCTATGAACATCAGCAGCGGCAGCTAGTGGAAATGCGGAACCGGGAATTGAAGAAGGCTCGCACTATTGCCGAAGAAGCTAACCGCCTCAAATCAGAGTTTCTCTCTTCTACTAGCCATGAATTACGGACACCTCTTGCCTCTACCCTGAACTATCTGAGACTGCTCAAAGAAGAATTCTACGACGATGAAGAAGAACTCAAGGAATATATTCGTATTGCCTATGAGTCTACCAATAGTTTAGTGGAGATCATCAACGATATCCTAGACATTACTAAAATTGAAGCCAGTCGCATGACTATCGAGCCAGAGTACCTTAATTTACCATCTCTGTTGCAAGAGCAGAGCGACTTATTTAGAGCCGAAAGTCGTCGCCAAAATATTCCCCTAGTGATCGATTGTCAAGTTGAGCAGGTTTACGCTGACAAGTTAAAACTTAAACAAGTCCTGACTAATCTGATTGGCAATGCCTTCAAATTCAGCAACCAAGGTGAGATCCGTCTTTGGGTAGTTCCCCAGAAAGAGTCCAATCTGGTCAAAATAGCAGTTACTGATACCGGGATTGGTATTGATCCGGCTCAACAAGATCAACTGTTTGAACCTTTTGTCCAGGCAGATGGCTCCATCAAGCGGCGCTATGGAGGAACTGGTCTGGGTTTAGCTATTTGTAAGCGATTGGTAAAACTGATGGATGGTGAGATTTGGTTGGAGAGTGCTGGTGTGGGTAAAGGCACTACAGTTGCTTTTACTCTACCTCTATAGTGCTACGCGCTAGGGAATGGTAAAGAAGGCAGAGGGCAGGAGGCTGCAAGGCAGAAGGGAGCAATATGGTGAGGGCTTTAACCCATCACCAATTGCTTGCCACCAAATCAAAGATTCTGGTGGGGGACTCAAACCCTTGCTGCCTTTCTGTTGATACCGCTTATTCTTCGGCATTAGTATCGGTTCATTTAGCTTGTCAATCCCTGCACGATCACGTCGGAATTTCTGCTTTAGGCAACGTCTTGACAATTGGTGGTTTGATTGCATAATTTATTATCCTTTGGTATTATTATTTAATAATGGAGAAGGTGTGCGCCTATACTTAAAAAAACTCGCACCGCAACTAGAAACTTTCCATTCCACCTAACACCTAACACCTAACACCTAACACCTAACACCTAACACCTAACACCTAAAAGATGTCGCCCACAAAAACTCCCATCGAGCAGGTTAATTTTCTTGGCCTTGTCCCAGAAAACCTGCCGACGATGTACGATCTTCCGAGTGAGTCTCTGGAGGAACCTGGATTGCCTGACCAATATCATGGGTGGCAGGGGGAGTTGTGCTCTGCCACTTTCTGTCCCCCTACCCACCCCCCCGAGCGCGTTATGGTGGCGAGTGACTTAAATTTGTACTACGACCCCCGTCATACGAAGTGGTACAAACGACCAGATTGGTATGGGGTGGTGGGAGTGCCAAGATTTTATCAAGAGCGGGAACTGCGGTTGAGCTATGTCATCTGGCAGGAAAGAGTCATACCAATGGTTGCCATCGAATTGCTTTCTCCGGGAACCAGTGATGAAGACTTGGGGGAAACTCCACGAGGAGGTTCCCCCCCAAGCAAATGGGAAGTTTACGAACAAATATTAGGTATCCCTTACTACATAGTCTTCGATCGCTATACCAACAAATTGCGAGTATTTTGGTTAAAGGGAAATCGCTACCAAGAACAAAAGCTGAGGGAGCCGAGAATTTGGTTGCCAAGATTGGAATTAGGGATAGGATTGTGGAAGGGAAAATATCGGGAAATGAGGCGAGAGTGGTTGCGTTGGTATGATGCCCAAGGGAATTGGATTCCCACCCCAACTGAAGCTGCTCAGCAACAAGCTGAAACTGCTCAGCAACAAGCTCAAGCTGCTCAGCAAAGAGCTGAAACTGCTGAGCGTGCGCAGAAGGAAGCAATTTCTAGGCTTTTGGGCATGGGGTTGAGTGCCCAGCAGGTTGCCGAGGCTTTGGGTATGCCCATTGAGGAGGTGAATGGTTAGGTGTTATATCAAGGAAAGGATAAACAGTTATAATTCCCGAATACCTTGCAACCTTCTTCCTTTCCTTGGAGCCCTGGAGCTTTCTGCCCTGGAGCCTTGTTGCAACCAAAGTGTAAGTGATCAACCGAACATGATATTAGGTGAGGTTTTAGGTTTTTGAGATTTCCCATGAAGGCGCAAGGTTTTTGAGCAAAAAAATACCAAAACCTTTCACTTTAACCGAGAAATCAAAACATGAACTCTTGACTCATTACTCATTACTCATTACTCATAAACATGACCCACAATATCTATGCACTGCTGGTAGCAATTGATGAATACATCAGTCCTGTTCCTTCTTTGAATGGATGTGTCAATGATATCCTGGCGATACAAGAATATTTACAGGCACGGGTTGCTACCGATGGATATCAACTTCACCTCCGCACACTTTTGGATCGAGATGCTACCCGTCAGGCTATTATTGATGGTTTTCGCCAACACCTATGCCAAGCCAGCAGTGAAGATGTTGCTTTCTTTTACTATGCGGGACATGGTTCTCAAGAGCAAGCCCCACAAGAGTTTTGGCCTATAGAGCCAGACCGACTCGATGAAACTTTAGTCTGTTATGACAGTCGCAGTCCAGGGGGTTGGGACTTGGCAGATAAGGAGTTAGCCAAGCTCATTGCTGAGGTAGCTGAGAATAACCCCCACGTTACGATCATTTTAGACTGCTGTCATTCCGGTTCTGGCACCCGTGGGGATCTCGAAAGAGAAACAGCAATTCGTAAAACCTCCACCGACAAACGGCAGCGACCCTTGGAGAGTTTTATTTTCTCGGAAAGTGAAATTGATAAATTATCAGCTACCCTCAACTCGGAAAAAAATCCTAGTGGTTGGAGTTTCCCCATCGGAAAACATATTTTCCTAGCTGCTTGTCGAGATAGTGAAACGGCGAAGGAATTCAACGACAAGGGGCAACCGAGGGGTGCGTTTTCTTACTTTTTGGTGGATACCTTAAAGAAAGCCAATGGCAACCTGACTTATAGAGATTTATTTAAACGTACCCATGCCCTAGTCCGCAGTAAGGTTAGCGCCCAATCTCCCCAAATCGAAGCTACGGAGTTAAGTGATTTAGACCAACCTTTTCTCGGAGGTGCGATCGCTCAGCACACACCCTACTTTACTGTCTTCTCTGACAAAAACTACGGCTGGGTGATGGATGGCGGCGCGGTTCACGGCATTTCTCCACCGGTGGGGAATGAAACAACCATACTGGCATTATTTCCCTTTGATACCCCCACGGAAGAACTTCGCCAATTGCCAACGGCAGTAGGTGAAGCAACCATCCTAGAGGTGATGCCGCAACTGAGTACAATTCAAATTAGCGGTATCGGGGATCTTACATCCGAAATGACCTGGAAAGCAGTGGTTACCAGTTTGCCTCTACCTCCCAAAGGGGTTTTGTTAGCAGGAGAACAAGCTGGGGTTGAATTAGCGCGTACCACCCTGCTCACCGCTAACCGCAATCAGCCTTCCCTCTATCTTCAGGAAGTAGCCACCCCTGAAGCTGCCGACTTTAAATTACTGGCCAGTGATGGTCAATATTTAATTACACGACCAGCAGATGATCGTCCTTTAGTGGCTGCCATTAAAGGTTACACCGATGTTACTGCCTTACAAGCGATTAAGCGATTAGAACATATCACCCGTTGGCTGAATATCACTGAACTTGCCAGTCCAGCCACCAGCCGCATTCCCCCCAATGCTGTGGAAATGCTGATTTACCAGCAGGATGGCTCACCTTTGCTAGATACTCAAATTCCCCTGGAATATCAACAGGCAAATGGTAAGTGGCAATCGCCGAGATTGAAAATTAAGCTGAAAAATACTTTTAATGAGCCCCTTTATTGTGCCCTGCTCGATTTAAACGATCGTTACGCCGTCTCCGCTGAGTTGTTAAATGGGGGAGGGATTTGGCTGGAACTAAGGGGAGAAGAGGGAGATGAAGCTTGGGTTAATCGCGGTAATCTAATTTATCTTCAGGTTCCCCGAAAACTTTGGCAAAAGGGGATTACGGAAGTTCAAGATATTCTCAAACTGATTGTCTGCTCGACGGAATTTGATGCCACTTTGCTCGAACAACCAGAACTTGACCTACCTCAACGTCTTTCCCCTACACCCCGTCGCGGTAATGGCACACTGAACCGCCTCATGCAAAGGATTCCAGTTCGTGATCTCAGCAGCAGGCCAGAAGAAGAGGAAATCTATGATGACTGGGTAACTAGCCAAATTAGCATTACTACCGTGCGTCCTTTATGAAAATTTAACTAAGAACAAATTGCAGTAAACCCTCTGTAGGGGCGGGTTCACCCGAAATTGGGCAGCCAGAAGATAATTTATCTAAACCCGCCCCACCGATATCACCGGGGCGGGTTTAGCAGACTGATTTGTCAATGTGCTTACCGGATTGGTGAACCCGCCCCTACGGGATAATAATTTACCAATATTGAGGTTTTCTCCCAAACCCTACATATCGTTTCCTCTGTAGGGGCGGGTTCGCCCGAAATTTGGACTCCCTGACGATAATTTATCTAAACCCGCCCCACCAGTATCACCGGGGCGGGTTTAGCAGATTGATTTGTCAATGTGCTTGCCGGATTGGTGAACCCGCCCCTACGGGATAATAATTTACCAATATTGAGGTTTTCTCCAAACCCTACATATCGTTTCCTCTGTAGGGGCGGGTTCACCCGAAATTGGGCAACCAGACGATAATTTATCTAAACCCGCCCCACCGGTATTACCGGGGCGGGTTTACTCTCATTGATTTGTCAATGTGCTTGCCGGATTGGTGAACCCGCCCCTACGGGATAATAATTTACCAATATTGAGGTTTTCTCCCAAACCCTACATATCGTTTCCTCTGTAGGGGCGGGTTCGCCCGAAATTTGGACTCCCTGACGATAATTT
>JAAHGR010000819.1 GCA_010672425.1 Symploca sp. SIO2E6 | reverse complement strand
TTCAAAGAGGCTGCTTCCCCCTGCCGATTGCCAATGGTTCTATTAATCTCCAAACTTTGCTGATGGAAATTAATAGCACTCTCGTAGTCTGCTAGATCATGGGAAGCATTACCCAGATCGTTAAGAGAAATCGCTAAATTGTTTAGGGAATCAGTTTCCTTCTCTACATCGCCAATTTCCCGAAAGATGAGTGAACTTTGCCTATGAAAATCAACGGCACGACTGTAGTCTCCTAAACTATCGTAAGCAAGACCCAAATTGCCTAGAGAGGCAGCTTCACCTCGCCGATTGCCTATTTCCTGATAAATCTTCAACGACTGTTCCCAAGATTGTAATGCTTGGCGAAATTGTTTCCTTTGGTGCTGCTGAATTCCTTGCCGGAGTAATCGATCTGCCTCTACTTTACGCTGATCAGCAGTTTGCGCCACCACCTCAACACTAGGCAACCTGACGCCAAAATCCAGTAACCAAAACTCAGCAAAGGTTACTGGCAAAGCAATCAGTACAATCTGTAAAGCCTTTTTCAGCACCATCTTTAAATCCCTGTCAACTGCATTTACTCTCTGATTTATAGGTAGTAAGTGTTAGTGTTCTTGTGCAACGGGCGTCTCGCCTGTAAGAACGCCCGTACAAATGCCTGTATAAACCTGCTCTCAAAGTTAAATCATTCAGCCTCACCAATAACAGTGAAAGCAGCCCAGGCTTTGGGGTTGAATTCTCCTTGAGCGTCATTGAGTACAGTTAACATAGCTTGGCGCATGGCTTGAGCTTTATCTAGTTTCTTCTCATAGAGATTGGTATAAAACTCCCTCATTAATAAGCTGGTATCGTCATCAGGTACTTTCCACAGAGAGACAACAATGGTGGGAACCCCTGCGGCAATCAAGGAACGAGATAAACCGATAACTCCTTCCCCTTTAATGTCACCACTGCCTGTATCGCAAGCACTCAGCACTGCTAATTCAGCCTTCAGAGGTGTACTTCCAGGTTGACCAAAACGTTCCATAATTTCAGTAGTGGTTAAAAAGCCATCATCTTGTCCCGAAGGAGTAAGAGCGATCGCTCCTGGAGAACCAATACCGCTAAAATCATCTAGTAAGCCATGAGTAGCCAGATGTATCACTTTGGCATTCGGCATCCGTTCTACAATAGCTGTTTCGGTGGCATCGCTACCAATGATAGGATTGGTTTCAAAAATTGGAGAAATGGCTTTAGCTTCCTTTTCTGCACCAGGTAGAGGAGCTAACGGTTTTAAATTAGGCCCTACTCCCTGTTGAGGCATCTGGGGATTGCCAACTATCAAAACTTCCCTACCCTTGGGAGGGGAAGAGTTTTTCAACTGTTGTTTTCGCTGGCGGGTAAAGCTGAGGGACTGAATTGATGGTGCTGTGAGGATAGTGTGTTTTTCGATTAAATAGTTGTAGTTGGCATCCATCAAGGCTGGGAAGGGAACAGCGAAAAGTTCTTGGTGAGGAATAAAGACAATGCGCTCTTCTTCATCAGGTAAGAGGTCAGCAATCGGTTCAATTAGCAGTTGATAGAGTTGCTGCAAATGGGTAGTAGAATTTCTTTTTGAAGGAGTAGAAGTATTATTGCCTCGACCTCTGACCCCAATAGACGTGCGGCTGAGTTGGATCAGTTCTTGGAAAGAAGTCTCTTGGGGTAGGTCAACGGAGCGAAAGTTGACTTTACCTGTAGGCTGGATTACCCAGATAAAAAGCTCGGAATTGCGATAATCTTCTCGGTTGAGATTGGTTATGTCTTCTAAACTGGGAATGATTGAATATTCAACTATTGTGGCATTTTGCTCCGAGGCAACTTTTTTGATTTTCTCAAGGTTAGGAAATTCTACTTTCTGCTGCCCAGATAGCCGTTTGGAGAGTAACCCTGCTAAAACATGGGCACGTCCTCGTTCAGCTACTTCCAGAGCTGCTAAATTTTGCCCTTGAGCAACTAAGATTTTTTGCAACATTATGTAGTAATCTGCCTCTTTTTCAAACAAAGCTACCTGATTAATATCTGCTCTGGGTTCAGATTGAGTTTCCAGGGCTTGAATAGCTTGCTCAAAGTGCTGTTTGGCTTCTTCTAGTTGACCAGTCTGAAACAAAATTGTCCCCATGTTGCCAAGAATCGGGGGTTTCAAGCTCGGAAAACGATTAGCGTTTTGGGCTTGTTTTAAATACTTTAAAGCTTGGTCAGATTTTCCCTGTTGTTGGTATACTCCAGCGATATTGATTAGAGCTACAACTTTTTGTGTGGAACAATTATTAGTGATTTGTTCGCTGATTTGCAAAGATTGCTCGAAGGATTCCAGTGCTTTTTGACGGTCTCCTTTACCCAAATAATTGAGACCGAGATTCTGGAAAATTGCGGCTTTCTCGTCTGTCACATTACCGCCAAATAAGCTCGAAATGTACTCCAGACCACCTATACACTGCTGCCGATTTGGGAGTAATAACTTAAGCAACTGCCCCAACTGCCTCAAATCGCTGTCGGCTTCATTGGTTGAGTTTTCAAGCTGATCAATGGTGGTTAATGCCTCTTGCAACAAGGGTAAACCCTCATCATAACGTTCCTGGGTATAGTAAAATAAGCCCAGACGATTGAGAATTTTCCCTCGCCATTCGCAAGCAACTGCTCGACAAAGTTCCAAGCTTTCTTGCAAACTGGCTTCAGCTTGCTTATATAGCTCCAAGTCGTTATAAACAAAACCCCTGGTAGCAAGAAGGGCTGCTTGACCTTCGCGATCATCGATTTCTTTAACTATGGTCAAGGCTTTTTCTATAGTTTGTAAGGATTCTTGGAATTGATTTTGCTGCTGCTCTAGATTGGCGCAAATAGCTAGTACAAATGCCTGAGCTCTTTTGGCTCTGGTTTTTCCCTCTGCTCCAGGGAAGAGCGGACTGTCAAACAACTCCCAAATATTGGCTTGAGCGTGACAATCTCCTGTAAATAAATCCTCAAGACTGGGTTGTTGAGCCGAGGCTGGAGTAGGGGAAAAATTCAGAACTCCGATACTCAAAGCTAAAAGAGTAGAACGTAACCATTGAAGTTGATTCATCAGACCTTCTCCTCATCTTCACTTGGACAAAATTCATGGTTTTGGATGTTCTCTTGCATCTGCTTTAACTCAGATGAGGGATTAGAAACTGAGTAGATTTCTCGCAGTACATCTGACCAGAGTTCCTTGCCTTCAAAGTAGTTGGCTCGTTTTAAGGCAATCTCCTCAGCGCTGGCACCTTCTGTTTTTAATCGGTTCTCCAGCGCTGCCAACTCTTTAGCGATCGCTTCTCGTTCTTCGGCTTCCATGATCCGAAAAGAGCCTTGCTGTTGAGA
>JAAHGR010000818.1 GCA_010672425.1 Symploca sp. SIO2E6 | reverse complement strand
AGGGCTAACATCAGGGCGTAGCATTTGGATGGAATAATTATAACCTTCATTCTTAAGTTATCGCCCAAATGCTACGCCCCTACAGTCGCTTGTTGTTCGCATTGGGGATTAATTGAGTTAACCGGGAATCATGACAGGGCGGGTTTTGCTTGCAATATTCGGGTATAATGGGCGAGACTATCGCTAAACCCGCCCCTACGAATCCGTATTATTTTATTCCCAATTTACGATTTACAATCAATATCAATTGCTGTAGGGGCGGGTTTAGGAAAATTTCAACCCATTCGATGACAATCTTTGTACAAAACCCGCCCTGGCGATAACGTTGGAATTAGCAAAAATGTTCCCGAATTTGACCGACAATTGGTAGAATATAGGATAAAGGCGAGCGCAAAAATTTTGGATTCAAGGGCTAACATCAGGGCGTAGCATTTGGATGGAATAATTATAACCTTCATTCTTAAGTTATCGCCCAAATGCTACGCCCCTACAGTCGCTTGTTGTTCGCATTGGGGATTAATTGAGTTAACCGGGAGATCCTGACAGGGCGGGTTTTGAGCCCAATATTCGGGTATAATGGGCTAGATTATCACGCTTACCCGCCCCTACGAAGCCGCATCATTTTATTCCCAATTCTCAATTTTCCATTCTCAATTCCAATTCTTCTCTAGCAAATTCCCGCAGTTTCTCGTCTGAGTCATTGTCGGCTCTGTCCCTTAATAGGTCTAGAGTCTGGGGATGGTTAGGATATTGCTCGATAATAATCTTAAGTGCTATTTGCCGAGGATTGTCTTCCAAAGGATGCCTGGCGCTTAAAGGGATCATTGAGGACGCGATTGCCTACAGCACCAGCGAAGCTGATCGCATAAAAATCCTAACATCCAAGGTTCATCTTTCCAGCTACCACCAATTTCTACTACTGCTGTATGTCGCACAATCGCATGTTCATCAGATTGAGCTATTTGCTGGAGCAGGGGTAAGGTTTCCGAATCATCTTTCCAGCCACGGACAATTTCTACTACTGCTGCACGTCGCACATTCTCATGTTTATCAGATTGAGCTAGTTGTTGGAGCAGGGGTAAGGTTTCCGAATCATCTTTCCAACCACGGGCAATTTTTACTACTGCTGCATATCGCACATACTCATTTTTATCAGATTGAGCTAGTTGTCGGAGCAGGGGTAAGGTTTCCGAATCATCTTTCCAGCCACGGGCAATTTCTTTTACTGCTGCATGTCGCACATACCAATCTTTATCAGATTGTGCTTTTTGTTGGAGCAAGGGTAAGGTTTCAAAATCATCTTTCCAGCCACGGGCGATTGATTCTACTGCTGCACATCGCACCCACCCATCTTTATCAGATTGTGCCCATTGTTGGAGCAGGAGTAAGGTTTCAGGGTCATCTTTCCAATTTTGAGCAATTGCCTGTACAGCAGCTGCTGGTAAGTAGGGGCTTGAACTAAACTGAAGACAGGATTTTAGCCAGTTTAGGGTTGTTGGAGCATCTTGCCCAACTGTAGCGATCGCACTTACAATAGCAACAACTGCTTCACGCTTTAATGGATAAGGATATTCCTGTTCAACTTCTTTTTTTAGCACTTCTTGCAGTCGAGTAGCAATCGGTGCGATCGCAGTTTTATTTCTAGCTTCTGCAAGGCAGTTGGCTGCCAAGAGCAGATTCAGTACTCCCTCTTTTCTCAGTACTCCTTCTTTCCTCGATACTCCGTGTTGTCTCAATAGTCTATTTTGCCGTAGTTCATATTCATCAACAAACTCTCGCCGATTAATCTTCTGCTCCATCAAGTACTCAATAATTTCACCAACAAACCGAGCATCAATCATCCCAGCTATCAGCCGTAGCACCTCATGCCAAGACTCATCTTGCCAGTGCTTGCCAAATACTTCGGTTATCAGTTGTTCGATGGTAAGGGTTTGCGCCTGTTGAAACTGCCGGACATATTCCGAGGCACAGAAGTATTCTAAAAATGTCCGATGGACAAAGCCATAGGTATCTCCCCCCAGGAAACATAAGATAAAGTTGCGGCTGCGCAATTGTTCAATCAGTAAGCGAGCCACGGTTCTCGGATTACTAATTTCTACGCTTTTCAAATAGTTAGTGAGAATTCTGGCTAAATCACTACCCTGAATCAGATTACCGGCTAAACCCTTGTCGGCGGATTGCATAAAGTAGGCAATCTGCCGCAGCATCGCCTGCTTATCTTGATAATCGATAGTTACGGGATCGACTCTGGGATCTTGTAACAAATTTCGCTCTACATCCCATTGATGGAGCAAAACCCGGGAGGCTTGGTTGTAAAGTTCCCCTCGATCTCTGGGCAATTCTTGATTACGATTGAGTATAGCCATCATCGTCAGCAGTAGGGGATTGCCTGCTAGTTCTTTAATGGCTTTGGAGTTATCGATCGCTTGTTGTAACCGTTTCTGTTTTCTGAGTTTATCGGCTTCATCGATAAAGGTTAACTTATGCCAACGCTGGATAAAGTCCTGAATTTGTTCTGAGTCCAAATCTTGCAGCAAGAAGTGGCGAAACTCAGTATCTCTGAGCCGTTGTGCTTTGTAGCCAATAATGCGAGAGGTGACAATTACTCGTGTTTGGGGATAACGATTAGTGAAGCGATGGATATCCTTAATTACTGTTTCCCTATGTGCCGGATCAAATACTTCATCTAAGCCATCAAACATTACCAAAACCTTGCCTGCTTCTAGCCATTCCTGGAGTCGATGCTGATTGAGGTGATGGATAACATCCCCATTATGGAAGAATTCTAGCAAGTTGTGGCATTTTCCAGCATTCCGACTGCTATTATAAGTCCGCAGTTCGATTAGTAGGGGAATCGGTTGTTGAGTTGCCTTGGCCAGGGGAATCGTTGCCCAATCCAAAGCTAAGTATTGCAGGAAAATCGATTTTCCGGAACCGGGGTCTCCTAAAATTACCAGATACCGACAGTGGTCATCTGTCCACATCTGCTTAACCACATCCGCGATCGAGCGAATCGGCCGTAGTACACTTGTTTATATCGCTCCCAAACTTCCGGGTCAAATTCCCCTTCTAGTAGGTTACTCTCCCGCAATCGTTTTTGATGTTCCTTGGGAATTTCGTAAACCTGAGGTAAAAACTCCTGGCATTCTCGCACATTTTGGGGTATGAATACCTGTTGGACTTGGAGTTTTGCCCGATAATCGTAAATAGAGGTATCCAAGCTATCCAAATTCAGATGAGCATAGCGCTCCCGCAGTGCTTCTTGATAGGATGGGAGGTTGAAGTCGGGAGGAATTGGAGCAATTGCTTGAGTATGGTCTTTAATTAGTTGAGCATTTTC
>JAAHGR010000817.1 GCA_010672425.1 Symploca sp. SIO2E6 | reverse complement strand
TCTTCATTCTCAGGAAGTCCCCAAGGGTCAATGCCGTTTTCTCTTAGCAACCTCTCGAAGTAATCGCGCTCCTGTCTAATCTGGTCATCTAGGGCAAAACCTTCACCCAGTTCGGCTAAGGCTCTTTCAAACTGCTGATTGCGTTGACTCAACCTTTCATTTCGCTCAGTCTCAGTGCGACTGACACCGAAAGCATTATCAAATCGACGCTCCAATGTTTCAGTAGCCAAAGCCATTACCAAAGCTAAAGCCTGTTTGTTGCCTTGAAAACACTGGTTAACCCAGTAAGCTGTTGCAACTTCTAAAGGTAATGCATTGAATCTGCTCTGGCCTCGCTTGCCTTCTTCAGATTCAATCTCTATTTGTTCGGGGGTGTAATCCGTATAGCCCTGACCCAGTAAGCTTTTGATGGCTTTTGACCCCAAAAAACGTAATGCGTTAACTGGAGGTTTGTCTACGGCTTGGGCTACCTGAGCCTGAGACATTCGGTATGACCCATCCGGTAGCATGAACCCATCTATCTGCTGAGAACCGATTTGTACTGAGGCACGGGCAGCTCTGATTGATTCAGTCACTCACACCTCCTCCCTTTTTGGCTTTGGTGGTGGTTGATGGAGGAAATTCATCTTGAGCGTTAAGCCACATTGTCATTGCTTGTTCTAAGCCCTCACCCACACTTATTTGTTTAAGTGTGCATATAGCTTTAAACCTAAGCCCTGTCTGTTTTTTAACATCCCCTGCTATTTGCATGTAGTTGGGGTCGTCTCTTTTAGCTGGCACTTCTGTTTTATTTGGCATGAGATTTATCTCCAGTTTCTCACAAACACACATGTATATTCTGTGAACATGTTGACAAGCTCACTGGCAATGTTAACATGTTCACAGAGATGAGTGGTAGGTAAACGGCAATACCGCCAAATCAAAACGGCACTACCGCGTCACTACCGCGTCAATGCCCCGGCACTATTGCCGGTACAACAAAACGGCACAACCTTAAGGAGATAAGAAAATGGCTGAAACTCAAGCACAGCAAGTAACAGAAGCACGGCACAGCAATGTACTACCGCTCCCTACCGCCACTACCCCGGCACAAGAGGCAGTGCCTCAAACCTTCACCACCAAAGACCTACAGCAACGGTACAAGGTCAGCAACAAACAAGTCAGGAATTATGCCTCTACTGTCAAGGATGCTTACTCTTGGCTTGAGGAGAAGTTAAAGGTTGGCAATAAGTACACTGAGCTGATGGTTCAGCTAATTGACGAGTTCAAGGCATCCGAAATGAGTGCTAGTAAATGGATTGAGCACATTCACGATGAGAATTTAGACAAATTACAAGTTCATGAAGTTGAGATCATTGAGGAAGCTTCTGGTGTTGATGGGTGGCTCAATTCCAGCGCTTTGGCGACTTACAACCAAGCTCAAGAAACTACTAGTGCTCTGGTGACCTACGACTATCAGCAGACTAATTATCTAACTATTGGCCAGCAAAGTTTAGAAGATAGTCAAAGCAAATTAGCTAAAACTCGCACTCAATCTTTTGACTTAAGCAATCGCCTACTAACCCAGTTGTCCCTGTTGACTCAAGACAAACAGCAACAAGAAATAGCACGACAGCAGGAGATTACAGCGGATATTGATAGCTATGCTTTGCAGCAAGCCCATATCCAGTTAGCAAAAATTCTCAAAGGTGAGCAGCTAGCGAGTGAGGTTGATGCACTCTATCGCAAGGGTGTATCTCCTGAAGAGATTGGGAAAATGCTGAACGGTTTACAGTCAGCTAATTTCAACGGTGACGTAAAAAAGTCCTAGTCTCTTGGGGTCGCGTCCCATTGCAAGTTACGCAACCCCAACAGAATATACCATTATCAATCATGTCACAAACTGTACTGACAAAACCAAGTTCAGAAACTGCTACAGCCCTCATAGACAATGAACCTTACTATCCCCAGTGCTACCTGTATCAACCAAGTGAAGTAGAACTAGAGCGTAATCTAACCAGTCTCCAGATGGCTTTATTCATTGCTGGAGTTGATTTAGGGACTGCTCAACAAGCTGCAAAAATCATCGTCAACCTACGACCAGGATTCATTATTTCCCGAAGAGAGTACACGACCATCCATCAAGCGTTAGGAGAAATCAAATGATATTCGATGCCAATTACTCAAGTTTTGTGACGATACTTTCTTATCCTGAAGACGATTTATATAGTCAGGAGCGCGTAGCCTTCAGAGCCGTACCCCGTCCCGGCGATTTAGTTGCCTGCATAGTCGAGGATGTAACTAAATATTTCGAGGTTTTATTTGTCGAACATTCTTCCCGATTCAATCCAGAAAGAGAAGCTTATGAAGCTAGCGGTCTGTGCATTCATGCTTTGCCTATTTCCAATCAAGAAAGAAGTGAGAAATTAGGAGGTAACCAATGATTTTACTTCTGGCAGTTTTATTTTTGACAGGAGTAGCGCTCTCCATCGCCAAACTTTGAGCGCTAACCCCAACACACCACAAAGAAAAGAGTACTTTATGGATTTAATCAATTATGGCACAAACCACCACAGTACAAGATTTCGCACCGTTACCCCAGTATTCTCAAACCAAAACTAGTAACCAGACGTGGGTTAACGTAACCACCACTCGCACTGACCCTGACGGGACTACTACCCAGCATCTCCAAATCATCAGCAAGCGATAGAGCCAGTAGCCGGGTGCAACTCCCGGCTTAATTCTATGGAGAAAGAAGCCACAAGACAAGTAGACCAAGACCAAGTAGAGGAAACATTTGAACAGTTTGATTTTGATGATTATCTGTTGGACTTGCTCGAAACAGTAGACGACCAACAACAGAAACTACAAATATTGCACGGGGTTTTTAAACATAAATCGGAGGATTTAAGATGCCAAGACCAAGCTTAAGTAAGAATGCTTCACAGCGTAGAGGAAAGACACTTGCTAAGAAAACTGTTTCAAAAGCTGCTTCGACAGTAAAAGCAGTCCAGAATACTGTCAAACAAGTCAAAGAAGCTGCTCAATACAGTGAGATGAGTGGGTTGAATCCCCTCGGTGTGGAAAGTGTGCAGGATGAATTACCAGAGTTCCAGCCTGCTGATTATCGCGTTAAAGACCCGCTAAACCCGCCTGATAGTTTACCACAAGTATCTCTTGGTGAGTTTATCAAAGCTAGCAGAATTTACGAGGGTGCAACACGCGCTGTACAGCTAACAGGGAAAGCATTTGATTTAACCCGTGAAAGGCTTTTAGTCGAGGGTAAGAAAGCTAAAACCTTCAGCGCTGGAGTTCAAGCTGCTACTGCATACGAGAAAGTCAAATCTGACTTAACAGACTATCA
>JAAHGR010000816.1 GCA_010672425.1 Symploca sp. SIO2E6 | reverse complement strand
AGTAACCCAATTGTGTTTCCAGGGTTTCACCTTGTAAGTAGTTCTTTTGCCACACAGCAAAGTCTGCATATTGTATGGGCAATTCTGGTAATGGGGATGGTTTCTCGAACAGTGTGGCAGTGTAAATTGCTGATAGTTCTTTGGGTAATACTGTGAGTGACCAGCCATCGGAAGCTATGTGATGTAATGTGATTTGTAGTATGTGTTCTGTTGTTCCTAGTTGAAACAATTGAGCGCGTATGGGGGTGTCTACTTCTAGATTGAATATTTGTTCATTTTCTTGTTGGAGTAGTTGTTGGAGTTTGGTGCTTTGCTCAGATGGTGTTAACCGACTTAGGTCTTTTTTGGGTAGTTCTAATTCAAAGGTTGGTTTAATTATTTGTACTGGTGTGCCATTGATTTCACTGAAAGTGGTTCTCAGGGTTTCATGGCGAGCGATGATTTGGTTGAGACTTTTTTGTAGGACTACATAGTCTAGTTTACCTACTAGATGTAGGGTTAATGGCATATTATAGGCGTTGCTACTCAAGGCCATTTTTTCTATAAACCATAGCCTTTGTTGTGCATAGGATAATGGTGGGGGATTGCCATTTCGCTCAAGAGGCTGAAGTGTGTTTTGCTTGGAGTCTGTATGTAAATTAGCTTCTTGTAAGAAATTGATAATTTCTTGCTTACGTTCGCTTAGTTGAATGCGTATATCTGATGTCAATACTCCCTCTGGAGCATTACAGCACAAGCGCTCATCTTTAACCCATAACTTGACATCTTGACTAGCGAGTTCGTCTAAAAATTTATCTAATGTTTTCACAGTTCGATCTCCTCTCTTTTTTCTTGATTATTAGAAGTAGTTTGTAGTCGTTTTGCTAGAAATAAATTTTTACTCATCGCTTCAAGATCAGTGCTTAATTGAGCGATCGTAGGACTTTCAAATAGCTTACTTAAAGATAACTCCACTGACAATACTTGTCGCACAAGAGACACAACTTGAGTTGCCATCAAAGAATGCCCACCCAAATCAAAGAAGTTATCGTGTATACCTATTTGCTCTATTCCCAACACTTCTCTCCAAATCTCTGCTAATACCTTTTCTGTCTCCGTTTCTGGAGCTACATACTCTGTTGACAGACTATTAGCAAAATCTGGTGCTGGCAATTCCTTACGGTCTACCTTACCATTCGGTGTCAGTGGTAGTTGCGACAACACCACATACCCAGAAGGCAGCATATACTCTGGCAACCTCGACTCCAAATACTCCCTTAACTGCGGTATGAGTTGTTTAGCTGTTACAGAAGCCAAAGGATTATTTCCATAACGAGACCAGTTACCACCAATAACCGATTGTTGAGTTAGGGGTGTTAACACCATCCCCTCTTTAGCTAGCTCACTGCGCACAAACGTCGCATCAAAACATCCTGCACCAACCTGTGCTGCCCAACACAACTCTAGAGAATATCCTAAAGACTCACTCAGCTCATGTAGTTTTTCCTGGTTGATGCCATTAACTTCCTTCTCCTGTAATTTTTGCCTCAACTGCTGCACATTCTTAATTTCCTCTGTTGCTGAGAGTAACTCCACCCCAAGAACATCATGCTCCACTCGGCCATTTACCAGACCACTAAAGCAGATTGCCGGGGGTTGTTTTTGCTTCAGATATGCTTCGATGTCTTCATAATTCATACCCACCCCCCTCTCTACTAGGGGTTCTATTACCTTTGCTGGTTGTGCCTCTATGTGCAACAGCACGCTATAGCGATATTTGTTCAGTTCATTAGGTTCCATTCCCCTCTGTAAACGTATCTGTACATGAGTTATTTCTGGATATTTTTCTTTAAGAGCTACAAACAACTCTGGTGATACTAACAACTCTGTCTCTTGCTGCATTTGCCTGTCTATCTGTTGCTTTAGTTGTTCTACTGACAGTGATGGAGTTGCTTGATACAGTTGCACCGAAGAGTGAAATTCTCTCATTAATGGCCGACTCCGGATATCCCCTAAGAAAATCATCCCTCCTGGTTTGACTACCCGGATACTGTTTTCTATTACTTGCAACAAATACTCCACACTAGGGAAATACTGGACTATGGAACTCAGTAATACGACATCGAAACTGTTAGGAGCTATATCAGCCATGTCTTCGGCTCGTTTCTGTGCTAAGGAAACATGACCATATTTGTCTGGTTGCTGTTCTATTTGTTTTTTGATGTATTCTAATGAGGCATTCGATATATCTGTTCCATAATATTTTTCTGTCTGGGGTGCGATTTGAAATAGGAGCATTCCTGTGCCACAACCTACTTCCCACACCCTCTCTGGTTTTTGCGCTAATACTTGATTAACAATATCCCCTGCCCAGATGCGCATTTGCTCTACTGGTATCGGTTGATTATCATAACTGCTGCGCCAACCTGAGAGGTTAAATAAGGGGTCAGTAATTTCACTCTCTCTACTCTCTATTTGTTGATTGAATACTTCTTGCCAATTACTGAGTTGGTTATTTGAGAGTTCTGGGTTTAAATCAGTGGAAGTTTCAGTTTCAGGTACTAGGTATGCGACTAAACGTTTGTCTCCTGGCTTATCCTCTCTGGCAATTACGACTGCTTCTTTGACTTTGGGATGTTCATTTAAAATCCCTTTAATTTCTCCAGTTTCTATGCGGTAGCCTCGGATTTTTACTTGGTAGTCTATTCTGCCTAAGAATTCTATGTTGCCATCAGGTAGGTAACGTACCAAGTCTCCAGTTTTGTATAATCTTTTTCCCTGCCAAAATATGAATTTTTCGGCAGTTAATTCTGCTTGTCTCAGGTAACTTCGTGCTAGTCCTTCTCCTGCTATGTGTAGCTCTCCTGCTACTCCTATCGGCACAGGTTGTAAATGAGCGTTAAGAATATATACCTGAGTGTTTGCTATTGGTCTACCTATGGTTGGGGACTTGGTTGTTCCTTTTTCCATTAGGCCATATGTTGAGTAGGTTGTGTCTTCACTAGGACCATAAAGGTTGTACACTGCTTTAATTGTTTGTTGTTCATACAGTTGTTTAACCAGTTGATTATCTAGGGGCTCTCCTGCCAAATTGACTGTTTTTACTCCAGTGGGGATACTTTGGTTTCTGACTAATTCTCTAGCTGCTGATGGTACTGTGTTGATTAGGCTTACTTCTCCTGCTGCTGGTAGTTCGTGGAGATATAAAGCATTTTCAGCTAATATGACTTTTCCTCCCCAACTTAAGGGCACAAACAATTCAAATACTGATAGGTCAAAGCAGATAGAAGTGGAAGCTAATACTCCTGATAATTCCTCTTGGCTATAAACTTCTCGTGCCCAATACAATAGGGACACTGGACTACGGTGTTCAATTGCTACTCCTA
>JAAHGR010000815.1 GCA_010672425.1 Symploca sp. SIO2E6 | reverse complement strand
CTTAACTAGTGGTGGCACTATTGACACGACACAGATTGATCAGGTAACCCCAGGCGCTATAAATTCCTGTTCTGGTTTTCGTAATACCTGCAATAATGGCTTTGGTGAGGGTGGCGATATAACTATCAATGCAGGTACTGGGCTGATTACCAGTAGAATTATCTCACATGGTATTTTGGATGGTGGAGATATCACGATCCATAGTGACAGTGGTCCAATTACGATCAATGGAAGTATTAATAGCAGTTCTGAGCAAACTAATGGTGGTAATGTGAAAGTGGGTGCTGCTGGTAACCTTATCATCGGTTTCAACATCGATTCCCACGGGAAACAAAACGGCGGAGATATTTTCCTGGAGAGTATAGGCGGCAGCATTGATACTACAGGTGGCGTGGTTAATGCCACAGGTGGTGATAATGGTGGCGATATCACTTTCATTGCTCGTGATGAGATTAACACAGGTACTATCGGTATCTTCTTCAATACTGGCTTCAACCTTGATAGTGGTAATCTTACACTCCAAAGCCACAATGGTAACATCAACACCGATGTATTACTCACTCCTTCTGCTTTTGGTAATGGGGGGGATATAAATCTTGATGCCGCTGGCAACATTACTGTAGATGAGGTCTATGCCATTTCTTTAACTCGTATTGGTGGCAAGATTGACCTTAGTGCCAATAACAACATTACTAACAACGGCAATATTGAGACTAACCGCAACAATATTACCTTTAATGGTCCAGTAAACCTGCCGGGAGATGTCACCTTCACTAGCTACGACACAGGTAACATTATCTTTAACGACACTGTTGACGGCAACTACAATCTAACCCTCAACCCCGGCAGCGGTATTGTTCAATTTAACGATATCGTTGGTGGTTCAACACCCCTGGGGAATTTATACGTTTTGGGTGACATTACCACCACTAATCCAGCAGGCGTAGATATCACAACGGTTAATAATATCCTCACTAATAATATCATCTCACCAGGAGGGATTGCTCTCACCAGCAATAACGGACACATTATTAGTGATATTCTCAACACTTCCGCCTGGGGTGATGGCGGCAATGTCACTCTTGATGCTCTTGGTAATATTACGGTTAGTCAGGTTAATGCTCAAAGCTTCGGTATTGGTACAGGAGGAAACGTTGAGATCACTACTCCTAGTTTCTTCCAGTCTATCAGTTCTTTCTTCGATCGCAATGGCATAGATGCCAGTATTTCCACTGCTGGAGGAGTAGATGGTGGAACGATCATTATCCGCCACGGGGGAGGAGGCATTACTCCCTTTATTGTCGGTGATGCCAATATCAACGGTACTCAGGGAGCCATTACTAGAGGAAATGTTACTCCAGAGGAGACTATTCTACCCACCCAAGAGTATTTTCCTACTCACAAACAGGATGCAGATCGGATTCAGATTATATCTGTTCCTGTAACTTCAACGCCACTGTCGCCATTGATGCCACCATCACCAACAGACTCAATATTCCCAAGATTCTCAAGATTCTCAAGATTCTCAAGATTCTCAACAGACTCAACATCCCCCACCTTAACTACTAATTCTGGGTTAAATACTGATTCAGGCACAGATCCACGAGAGACTTTAGCCTTGCTCATCGGAGACATTCTGGGAGTTGAACCTCTTATCCACCAAAACCCGGAAAGCGAAGATTACGATTTTGTTTGGCCTCTTCCCGATGGACCTGTTTTATCAGTATCCGTAGGAGTTGATTCTCCCCTTACCGATAGAGTTGCTTTTCTTGATGAACTCTTTGAGGAAGAATACGAAGAGTATTTTGGCGAAAACCTTACTGATAAAGAAGTCACTGCCGAAAATCTGCGAGAAACCATCAAAACTATCGAAAGTAAAACCGGTAAAAAACCTGTTGTCATTTATGCTAAGTCCATCGGAAACCAATTAGACTTGGTGTTAGTACCCCCCGAAAGTTCTCCCATCCCCAAAACTGTCTTCTTTGAGGATAGCAACACCCTCGAAGATGAATTGACAGCATTCCGCCACTTCTTGGAAAAACATGAATCTAACGCCTATTTACCCTATGCTCAACAACTCTACCAATGGCTCATTGCTCCTATTGAATCAGAACTAGAAGCCTTCGATATCGACACCTTAATTTTTGTCATGGATGCTGGCTTGCGATCGCTACCCCTAGCAGCGCTTCATGACGGCACACAGTTTCTGGTAGAAAAGTATAGCATTGGTTCGGTTCCCAGTATTAGCCTTACTGATACTAGTTACCAAACTTTGAAAGATGCCCAAGTCCTAGCTATGGGAGCATCATTATTTCCCAACTCCAATCATTCAGACTTGCCCTCTGTACCAAGGGAATTATACGCGATCGCTGAAGAACTTTGGCCAGGGGAATCATTTCTCAATGAACAATTCACCTTGGATAATCTCCGAACAATGCGCCAGGAAAATCGTTTCGATGTGGTTCACCTCGCCACCCATGCCGACTTCAATCACACAGATGCCTACATTCAATTTTGGGACGAAAAGGTAGGATTCGATGAGCTGCGGGAACTACAATTATATCAGCCACCAATGTTACAATTGTTGGTACTAAGTGCCTGTAAAACTGCAATAGGTGATGACGATGCAGAAATGGGTTTTGCCGGATTAGCGGTACGAACTGGTGTCAAGTCCGCCTTAGCCAGTCTTTGGCAAGTAGACGATCGCGGTACTTTCGCCTTAATGAGTAAATATTACCACCAATTGAGTCAAGAAGAAATCACTATTAAAGCCGAAGCACTCAGACAAGCACAACTTGCTATGCTACGGGGACAAGTGCGTATCGAGTCTGGTAAGTTAGTGGGAACTAATCTAGAAGTACCCTTACCAACAGCGATCGCATCCTCAGAAAAACAAGATTTATCCCATCCCTATTATTGGGCAGGCTTCACGATGATTGGTTCTCCTTGGTAATGAGCGCCTGGCGGGTAAGTTGTTACGCATTTAATTTGTATAATACTAGCGAGCAAGATGTTTGCGCTACGCCCTAGCATCGCTTACGCACTACAACATTTTCACATTTCCCATTATACAATTTAGCTGCACATCAGCTTAATATCAAGTTCTGATAATCACTTATAATTCCCTTCTCCCTTGCAACCTTCTTTCTTCCCTCCTGCCTCGGAGCCTCCTGCCTCGGAGCCTTATTGCCACCAAAGTGTAAGTAGGGTTTGCTGAATAAGTAATAAGTAATAAGTAATAAGTAATAAGTAATAAGTAATAAGTTAAGAGTTCCGAGTCGCTTGTTGCATAAGGCTTTCGGGTAATTTGTCCGGGCGCAACTACCGAGATTTTAACCCCGAACATTTTTGATTTAATCAGGTGTTAC
>JAAHGR010000814.1 GCA_010672425.1 Symploca sp. SIO2E6 | reverse complement strand
CTTAATAAGGGGGAAGCCAGAGGATGCTACGCTTTTGGTTCCACAGGAGTTGCCAGAGGATGCTACGCTTTTGGTTCCACAGGAGTTGCCAGAGGATGCTACGCTTTTGGTTCCACAGGAGTTGCCAGAGGATGCTACGCTTTTGGTTCCACAGGAGTTGCCAGAGGATGCTGCGCTTTTAGTTCCACGGGGACTTCCGGAAGAGTGTACTTTATTACTGCGCAAAGCGCTGTATCGAATAAATCTTCAATCTTCAATTGTTTGACATGCTTCTTACTTTTTCCTAGTTGAGATTTAAATATGGAAAAGCAATTTGTAGACCCTATACACCCTGGCGAAATCTTGGCCGATGAGTTGGAGGAGATTGGGATAACTGCTGCTACCTTGGCAGAAAAGTTATACGTTCCGAAAAAAAAGTAGTAGATTTAGTGGCTCGTGTCTCCTTTCGAGATAGTGCAGCCTGCTTTTTAATCCATGTTGAATCGCAATCTAGTAACTCTAGCAAAGAAGATTTCCACTTACGGATGTTTCACTACTTTGCCCGTTTGTATGAGAAATTCCGTCTACCAGTTTATCCCATTGCTCTGTTTACCTTTGACCAACCAGAGCAAGAACAGGACAATTGTCACACTGTGAGTTTTCCTGATCTCAAGGTATTGGAGTTTAATTTTGTGACGATTCAACTCAATCGGCTCAACTGGCGAGACTTCCTCAAGCGAGAAAATCCAGTTGCCTCGGCACTGATGGCTAAAATGAAGATTGCACCAGAAGAACGAGCGCAGGTCAAGGCGGAGTGTTTACGTTTACTTGCTACTCTGGAGTTGAATCAAGAGAAGATGGAGTTAATCTCTGGGTTCGTAGGCACATATCTACGTTTAAATGAAGAAGAAGAGGAACAGTTTGAGCAAGCATTAGAGAGTATGGAGTTAAAAACCAAGGAGCGTGTCATGCAATTTTTTACTGATTGGGAAGAGAAAGGAATACAGAAAGGACAGATAACCAAAGGACAGGAAGACATCCTTCGTGTTCTAGAGGTTCGGTTTAAAGATATTCCACTGAAATTGAGGGAGCTCATGGAGAGGATAGATAATCTGGAGAGGTTAGGGAACCTGCTCACTCAGGCGGTTACAGTAGCTTCATTAGAAGAGTTTGAATCTCTCTTAATTCGGCAAGAGTAGACCCCAGGAGCAAAATTAGACTGAATCTGTTGCGTAAAATTTATCTCTTCTACAGATAAGTGGATAGAGAGACACAAATTCCAAAGACTATAATACCCCCATTGGTGTGAGTGCCAGTGGGGGTTTATTTAGGGCTTGGGAGAATAAGTAACAAGTAACAAGTAACAAGTAAGAAAGAATGAAGCATTTATCCTAGTTTTGGGCACTCGAATTCCTCGGTTACCCAGGGATTTCCCATGCAGAGTTGTTCTTAAAGAGAGCACCGTACAAGATTGCGATCGCGCTAATTAACCTAAAATTGTTTTAATCAGATTTAGAAGATTTTGGCAATCTGAATCTTGTAATTGTCCTAATTTTCTAATTACTAAACTTTTTTCAATTGTAGATATAACGGGTTTAATCACAGAAGGTTTAATTAATCCTGCGGCAGAAAAATCAATAATGCGTAATTCTCCAAAACTTATAGATGAACCAATTTTGCTGGTAATTGCCATAATTATTATATCTGTTTTTTGTTGATTATAAGTCTTGGAACTAATAATCACCGCCGGTCTTTTTTTGCTGGATGTTTGATCGGTAAAAGGAAAAGGAACAAGCAGAATATCTCCAAAGTTATAGGTTGTCATAATCTGCATCTTCTGGATTATCCCAAATTTTGTTAAACACAGATTCATAGAGTTTTGTGGATATAAGCGTGAGCTGTTGCTCTGTATCTTCTTGAGCTAGGAAATCAATAAATTTTTCAACTTGTTGGATTTGTTCAATGGAGAGTTTTTTTACCTTTTCCATAAGTCTATTTTCTAGGGTGTTATTTGCTGTCATCGTCATTTCCCTTAAACTCGTGACCATGAGCTATTTTAGCTTAATTAATTAGCGATCGCTTATCCTATCAAGATAATAATCAAAACCGCAAGATCCCGTAGGGGCGGGTTCACCAACCATTTTTCCCCAGCGCTTTTTCCTAAACGCACCATGCTGCGTCTGGCAGCTCCTAAACTGGAAATCTTTGTGTTGAGGGGATAGGATGCAGCTTGGTTGGAAGTTCCCCGAAGTGAAACCCAATACGCCTTGTACGGGTGAGCGAAAAAAGGCGTGGGAGAAAAAATAAGCAGACGCGGGGACGCGGGGACGCGGGGACGCGGAGAATTGAAATCCCACGCAAAATTTCGTTCACCCGCCTTGTACACTCTCGTTGGGTTACGCTATCGCGACCCCTAATATCAAGGAAAGGATAAACAGTTATAATTTCCGAATACCTTGCAACCTTCTTTCTTCCCTTGGAGCCTTCTGCCGTCTGCCTTGGAGCCTCGTTGCCACCAAAGTGTAAGTGATCAACCGAACATGATATAACCGACTTATTGCAAAATTAGTTCGACAACCTGCGTAGTGCGAACATCTTGCTCGCATAGTTCGAGGTAAACTGATCTTGATCATTAATGGGAGTAACAGGTGGCAGTTTATCAAGTTCGGCTAATCAATCCGGCGCTCAATCTCGATTGCACGATAGAAGTACCTGAAGATCAATATATATTAGATATGGCAGAGGAAGCTGGTATACGCTTACCCGCTGGCTGTCGTGAAGGAACTTGTTCTGCTTGTATCGCCAAAATCATTAGTGGGGAGGTAGAGCAAAGTGAGCAAAAATTCCTGCAACCGTCGGAAATCACTGCTGGTTACACAGTCACTTGTGTTGCTTATCCTTTATCAGATTGCAGCCTAGAAACGCACCAGGAAAAAGTCTTATATAAATCATCTCTTTATTTTGGTTGAGATGGGGAGATGGGGGGATGGGGAGATGGGGAGATGGGGATACAAGGAAGATGGGGAGATAAGAGGGACAAGGAAGATGGGGATACAACACCAAAAAAATCTAGATCTACTCACCACTCATTACTCATAATGAGTTACTCATTACTCATTACTCATTACTCATTACTCATTACTCACCACTCATTACTCATTACTCATTACTCATTACTCATTATTCATGAAGATTATTGCCCTCGATTTTGATGGTGTCCTCTGTGACGGATTGCTGGAATATTTTCAGGCTTCCTGGTACACTTATTGTCAAGTCTGGAACCCGGACAGCCAGAAACCCCCAGAAGACTTAGCACAGAAATTCTATCCCTTAAGACCTGTAATAGAAACTGGTTGGGAGATGCCAGTGCTGGTTCGAGCCTTGATACTGA
>JAAHGR010000813.1 GCA_010672425.1 Symploca sp. SIO2E6 | reverse complement strand
TCACTCTCGTTCCAGCTCATCTACAAAGCGATTATGATCCGTTCTACCAAGATGCATCCTGAGAGAAAGTTCTCCGGATAAGCCATCTAAGTCTTGGGTAAAATTCATGTCAGTTATACCTGTAGAACGCAAACTCCTGGAAATGGAGAAATGACATTTATGGGGAATAACAATTTTGACCAAATATGATAGTCCATCTTCGACATGAGTGTCTCTAGCAAACTTCATCAAGCCTCCCGAATTGAAATCGCGGTCGGCATCTTGCCGGACATGAAGTGTAAATCGGCCAATATGTGCCTGAATCCTGGGAGCAATAAGATCAGGAATTATCGGAAGAGGATAGATTGGGTCTGACACTTCGGTTGTTTCTCCTGTGGTAAAATACCTATCAATAACCCTGAAAGATTCTTCTTTATTAGAAGAGCCGCAAATATTGCGCGTATTTCTACATTTTTCGCTTAATCTTCTTGGCTCAATCATCCAAACCGCAGCATCCTTGCCTTTTTGTTGCCCAATATCAGTCCCGTATTGTTGAAAATCATTAATCGATTCAAGAGATTTTCTAGTCGCAAAATATAAAGCAACAAAGCTTCCTTTTGACCAATCTAATAGACGTGAAGGTACTTCATGATGGCGCATCAAAAAATGCCATTCAATATCACTTTTTGGCTCTTTTTTTAAAAAAGGTGTACCGAATGTCTTGAATCTCTGAAAGAAGTATGACTCAGTTTCCTCAATCTTCAAAGGATTGATATGACCTTTATATCGATCCTTAACTGCTCGTTGATAAAATCTAAATAGTCTGGGTTCAGGTTGGTAGTTTGCTTTGCTGACTCCCCGAAACCAAGGGCTGAGTTCACCGCAGTAAAAAGGAGCAGGATGTTTTTTCTGAGTTTGGCGTTCGGCAATTTTTTTACGCCAGATTGCTGTGATGTGATCAATAACACTACAGTATTCACCAAGAGACTCAATGTGAAATTCAGCGATTACATTATTATCTGTTAGTGTTTGTAACACTTCTTCTTTTGTAGCTAGGCGTTGTTCAACTCTTGTTTCGTCTAGCATAATTTTGCTCTCAAAGATTTTGTTATGTTTACATTGCTTAAGTTTACCATTCTCATCTGAAATCCATCAGCTGATCGATCTCCACAGGAAATGGACACTGCTCGGGGAAATCTAACCCTGGGTAGTCTTGGCGGGTTCCTTCCAAGGCAGTTTGCCAACAAGTGGGCAAAACTTCGTTGGCGTAGCGCTTCAAACTGGGTGAATCCTCGAAGATATCCTGAAGTTATATCCGAAAGTTGCGAATTTCTATCTCCCAATGATGAAATTCCTGGGGAAGTGGCAGATAGTGACGTTTGAGTAGATGGGTCAACAATTGTCGCAAAAAACTTTTTACCTTGCGTTGATCGCTTTTTCCCAAGCTTTCTACCTCCTCAATGAGATGCTCCCAGTCTACCTTTTGATAGTCACCCTCTTTTAAATTCTTGAGAGTTTCTGCAATCCATAATCCAAAATCTTGTTGATAGATTGTTTTGGTTTCCATATATATAGAAGAATTAAAACTAATCATAATTTTTCTTGACATTCAAGTCAGTGCTGTGGTGGGCAAATATATCTTTACATATCGGTTCCTCTGTTAAAGCTTGTCAATTTGCCCACCCTACAAGGGAAGATGTGATCGCACTTCAATTCCCAATTCCCAATTCCCAATTCCCAATTCCCAATTCCCAATTCCCAATTCCCAATTCCCAATTCCCAATTCTCAATTCCCAATTCTCAAATAATTATCAACGATCGCTAAAATCCGTTCTGCTGCATGACCATCTCCAAAAGGATTAATTGCTGTTGCCATTTCCTGATAAGCAGCTGGATCCTTCAATAACTCACTTGCGGCGGCTATAATATCTGTCGGATTGGTTCCCACCAACTTAGCAGTACCAGCATCAATCGCTTCTGGTCTTTCTGTCGTTTCCCGCAATACCAGAACCGGCTTACCTAAACTTGGTGCTTCTTCCTGCAATCCTCCAGAATCTGTCAGCAGTAAATAACAACGTGCGATCGCTCCTACTAATTCTGCATAATCTAGGGGTTCGGTTAAAAATACCCTGGGGTGGTTACCCAAAAAGGCTTGCAGTGGTTCCCTAACTGTGGGATTGCGATGCAGAGGTAACAGCAAAGCGGTATCTGGAAACTTATCTAAAATTGCCAGAAACCCCTGAGCAATATCTTCTAGGGGTTCTCCCCAATTCTCCCGTCGATGAACTGTTGCCAACATAGTACGGTACTTGCTCCAATCCAAGCCACTTACTTCACAAGGAGGTTGACCCTTGGCCACTGTTAGTAAAGCATCAATTACTGTATTACCAGTCTTGTGAATTTCCCCAACAATTCCTGATCGCTGCAAGTTTTCCACAGCTAAGGGAGTAGGAGCAAAATTTAGTTGAGCCAGCTGGGAAATCAAGCGCCGGTTGGCTTCTTCTGGGTAGGGATTCAACAAATCATCGGTACGCAATCCTGCTTCTACATGACCAACTGGAATTTGCTGGTAAAATGCGGCCAAGGTAGCAGCAAAGGCTGTGGTTGTATCTCCCTGAACAATTACTAGCTTGGGCTGAATTTCCTTAAATACGGTTTCGAGTCCCCGCAAACTCCGATAAGTAATATCGGTCAGAGTTTGCTTAGCTTGCATAATTTCTAAATCCCTGTCGGCACTCAGCTCAAATAACTGCATTACTTGTTCCACCATCTCCCGATGCTGGCCTGTCAAAATTACCTGAGTATCAAAAGCATCACAGCGCCGGAACTGTTGGATTACTGGTGCTAGTTTAATCGCCTCAGGACGAGTTCCCAAGGTAATGCAAATTGGCAAGAAAGCTGATGTCATTTTTTACTTTAAGTAGGGAATTGGGAACTGGGAATTGGGAATTGGGAATTGGGAATTGGGAACTGGGAATTGGGAATTGGGAATTGGGAATTGGGAATTGGGAATTGGGAATTGGGAATTGGGAATGGAGAATTGGGAATTGGGAATTGGGAATTGGGAATGGAGAATTGGAAACTTAGGAGATGAGTATAGAGTTTTTTTTCTTAAGAACAATGATAATCTAGGTTTACAACTCATTTGGAAATGCTATGGCTGATAGCTGATAGTTTTTAATTAACTACTAACAACTGATCTAAAGACAGCCAGATTTTCTGTAACAGGGAGTCTAAACCGATTTTCGCCACTGCTGAAATTGGGAAAACTGGTACTTGAGTCAGTTGATGAGAGTTCCGTAGTGGATACAGAGCTTAAAGTGCGAGGAACATCAGGGTTACGTGTGATTGATGCTTCTGTGTTTCCATTACCAATCACTGCAAATACGGC
>JAAHGR010000812.1 GCA_010672425.1 Symploca sp. SIO2E6 | reverse complement strand
ACCTTACTAACCGAGCAGTATTGGTGAAGGGAGGAGCCATCAGGCTTACTGCCGAAGGTAATATTGAGGTTACAGGTACTTTAAACTCATCCTCTTTGTCCTTTTTTAATAATGCCGGTGCTGGGGGAGAGATTACCCTTCAAGCTGGTGGTGATATTTCTACAGCTAACCTCTTACTTTCCCAATCGAGATCTTTTTTTGGGGATGCCGGAGTCGGAGGGGCTATTACCCTGGATGCGGGGGGTGATATTCAAACTGATGAAATTAACTCCCAATCTAGCTCTTTTCAAGGAGATGCTGGGGATGGTGGATGGTAATACATGAAAAGCCCCGACTTCTTCTGTGAAGTCGGGGCTTCTGATCCTCAAAAGGAATCGGACCCCTAGAAGCTAAAAAGGAACAACTACCCTATATTAGCACACTACGGCTAAATTAAACCACTGACTGATGAAATTAACTCCCAATCTAGCTCTTTTCAAGGAGATGGAGGAGATGGCGGATGGTAATACATGAAAAAACCCGACCTCATAGAAGAAGTCGGGGCTCCTGATGGAAAAAAGGAGTCAGACCCCTAGAAGCCAACAAGAAGCAATTACCCTGCATTAGTACACTACGGCTAAATTAAACCACTAGTTGCCCCATTGGAGCCATGACTTCATAGAAGAAGTCGGGGCTCCTGATGCTAAAAAGGAATTGGACCCCTAGAAGCCAACAAGAAGCAACTAACCTATATTAGCACACTACGACGAAATTAAGCTACTAGTTGCTCCATTGAAGCCTGACTTCACAGAGGAAGTCGGGCTTCTGGGGTAGCTGGGAACTGGGAATATCAGCTCAACTAGACATTCTGTAAGTCAAATTCAGTGGCACCGGCAATGGTTATGGGAGTGGTTCCATTGTTAACTGCTAAGCAAAATACCTCGTAGTCGTTACTGGTGGTATTGAATGCTATTTTGAATTTGCCATCGTTACCGGTTGGGACAAGAAAGTCTAGCTTTAGTTCATTGTCATATTTCCAATATAGGGTGTTGAGACTTTGTACGGTTTTAAAACTGCTATTGGGGACGATGGCAAATTTTTGATCGGATGAATCACTTTGAGTTGCCTGAATGAAACCGGTAAATGAACCCTGTAACACTTTGGTGCTACCAGATACTCTCAGATAATAATCGGCCATGAATATACTCCTGATCATTTTCATTATCTATTATTTACATAGGAAGTTGATTAATTGATTTATTATTAACTTTTTTTAATAAAGCTGTCAGATAATAACTATCATTACTTGGCGAAGCAAATCACTGTTTTCTTGGTGAATGACTTTGATTACCTGGCTTTGAGGCGGGAGTTATGGTTAGTAACAATGGTGATTTTTGCTGGTCTTAAGGAAGGCAATTTAGTCTTTTTTAGGAGTTTATGGTGAAAAGTGCATTATTGGTTACTTTTGAGTTGCCATTGAGAAGCCAGACTCTAGATCCCCGACTTCACAGAAGAAGTCGGGGATCTGGGAGTCGCGATCGCTGGTTAATTTGTTGTTGAGTGGTAAAATTTTAGGCAAACCTATTTCTACATATTTTGCTCAGTGTCAGTAGGCCGGGGCGGGTTTAGGTTAATTGTCGTTGAGTAGCCAAGATCTTGAGCGAACCCGCCCTTACGAGGTTTTATATTATATAACCCAATTATCCATTTTGAATCATGAATCAAAGCAAATGGTATTTCCTACTTCTAACAGCAGCCACTGTAGTTGGCTCCCAACCAACCGCAGCCCAATTGACTCCCGATAATACTTTAGGAGCAGAAAATTCTGTGGTTGTGCCGATGCCACCATTGCTTGATGAGATTCAAGGGGGAGCAGTACGAGGAACTAATTTATTCCACAGTTTTCTGGAGTTTAATGTCGAGGCTGGTAGGAGTGTTTATTTTGTTAACCCTGCTGGTATCCAAAATATCCTGACTCGGGTTACTGGTAATAATGCTTCTGATATTTTGGGCAGGTTAGGGGTATCTGGTAATGCTAATTTGTGGTTACTTAATCCTAATGGGATTAATTTTGGACAGAATGCAAGTCTCGATGTGCGAGGTTCTTTTGTCGCTACTACCGCAGATGAGATTAGTTTAGGTCCAAATGGAGGATTTAGTGCCACTAATCCTCAGGATAGTCAGTTATTGGCGATTCAACCAGGAGTAGTGTTTGATAATTCTAGGGCAGCTGATTACGGGGAAATCAAGAGTTTCGCTGACTTAGGCGTGCCAGCAGGGCAAACTTTGAGTTTACAGGGTAGTACGGTGGAAGTAAGAGGCTCCCTGACAGCACCCGGAGGTAGGGTAGAGGTTTTGGGAGACAGAGTTGGTTTGTTCAAGGATGGGAAGATTGATGTCTCCGGGGATACCGGCGGTGGTACGGCATTACTTGGAGGAGATTATCAGGGTCAAGGAGAGATTCCCCGGGCTAGTCGTACTTATATTAGTCCCAATGCGAAGATTAATGCTGATGCTCTAACTAATGGTGATGGGGGTAGAGTCATTGTTTGGTCAGACGAGATTACCCGATTCTATGGCGAAATTAGTGCTCGTGGTGGTTCGGCATCTGGGGATGGAGGTTTTGTAGAAGTCTCTGGTAAGGAACAGTTGATTTTTGAGGGTCAGGTAGATACAGGTTCTGACACTGGTAATCTTGGTACTTTACTCCTTGACCCAGTCAATATTGAAATTAGATCTGGTAATGGTGATGGGGATGATAATGGGGGAGATGCCAATGCTTTTGGTAATAATCCTGCTGGCGATAATGGTCAGGTATTAGCAGGAGACCTTGCTCCTACGGTACTTTATGAAACAGAACTAGAGGGACAGGCGGCTAACAGCAATATTATCTTACAGGCGACGAACGATATTACGATTCAAAACCTGGTAGATAACCTGTTAAATTTACCTGTTGGTCCTGGTACGATTGAGTTTATTGCCGATGCCGACAATGATGGTACTGGCGACTTTACGATGCAAGACCCAACAGATACGATTAAGACTAATGGTAGGGCAATTACTATTTCTGGAGCTAATTTAACTCTGGGTGGAATCGACTCTTCTGGCTTCTTGGCTGAGGGTGGAGCGATTACTCTTAATGCTAGTGGTGATCTTGTCGTAGATACTCTCAACTCTTCTTCTATTTTTGGTAATGAGGCAGAGGGAGGAGCCATCAGGCTTACTGCCGAAGGTAAGATCTCCGTTACAGGTGCTTTGAACTCCTCCTCTGTATCCTTTAACAATACTGGTGCTGGGGGAGAGATTACCCTCAAAGCTAGTGGTGATATTTCTACAGCTAACCTCTTACTCTCCGAATCCAGATCTTTTTTCGGGGATGCTGGAGTCGGAA
>JAAHGR010000811.1 GCA_010672425.1 Symploca sp. SIO2E6 | reverse complement strand
CCTCACTAGCAATTTGAGCTTGGAGTACTACCTGCAATAATAAGTCTCCTAGTTCCTCGGCGATCGCTTGAGTATCTCCACTCTTGATAGCATCTACCACCTCATAAGCTTCCTCAATTACATAGGGAGTAAGAGTATCTAGAGTCTGAGAGCGATCCCAAGGGCAACCATCAGGAGAGCGCAATTGAGCAACTACATCAATTAGCCGTTGCAGTGCCTCTAATACAGAAACTTGAGTCATCAGTTGAGTTTGCTCCTGGGAACTAAGCATTAGGGAATACTCCGATGGTACTTAATTATTCTTTACTTTATTGCTTCTAGAGCAAAATTGGCAATTACCTCTTGGTTCTATTTCCTCTCTTATTTTGGGGTTGCTTTTTCCGACTACGGCTCGAAGAGTTACGACTAGGCTTAGGTTTTGGCTTCTGCTGCTTCCGAGTGAACGACATTTCCCGTGGGATTTCAATTCTCCGCGTCCCCGCGTCCCCGCGTCCCCGCATCTGCTTATTTTTTCTCCCACGCCTTTTTTCGCTCACCTGCTGCTTCCCTACTCCAGAGAACCATCCCTTAACCCCCATCTTTTGCCAACGCTTGTAAGCAGAACTACTCCAATCAGCTAAATAATGGCTACTGGCTCCCAACTCCAAACCGATAAACAGTGCTATCAACTTGACTCGATAACTAAAAAGCGATCGCACTACCCTTCGAGCAAATTCCTGCCAAGGAAGAGGTTCCTCCCCGAACCACTGAACAACAGCAACCATGACTACTGTCAATAAACTGACCCAACTAACTAAATAAAGCACCCGCAACGTCGTCCCAATCAACATGCCATGGGAAAAAATAGAGCGGTGGCGCATCATCTTCTGATAAGGGAGCCAAATCCAGCGCAACCAACCCCAGCGTTTAAAAGGTCGCGATCGCAAATCTAGGTCAGGACTTAACATTAGTCCACTAAAAAAAAATCCTCCAGCAACGAGCAGCGTCAAGTCGCTATTCCTTGTCATAGCAAGGGTTAGAGCCGTTACGACTGGCAAACTCCACAGAGTAATTCGATCATGTGTTTGACCAGAAGGCATATTTGTTCTATTTTTGTGTTATCCTAAATATCATAACGGGCGATTAGCTCAGCGGTAGAGCGCCTGCCTTACAAGCAGGACGTCACTGGTTCAAATCCAGTATCGCCCATTAAATATCAGGATTTTGAGGATGGAAGGGTTAACAGAATCCATATAACGCGATATGAGTCAGGAATTACCTTTAACTCGCTTATCCCAGGGTCAGCTGAACCTGCTTAAAGCCTGTCCCCGCAAGTTTCAACATATTTACTTTGAGCAGCTGGGAACCCATGTATCTCCAGAACAACAAGAACATCTTACTTGGGGTAGTCGCTTTCACTTGGTAATGCAACAAAGGGAACTAGGATTACCGGTGGAATCCTTGGTGAGGGAAGATGCGCAACTGCAACATTGGGTTACTGCTTTGGTGAATGCGGCACCAGAGGCTTTAACCAAAGAGCCTCAAACTTTTCGGGAATCAGAGCACTGTCGCACTCTGAGTTTACAAGGTTATTTACTAACCGTTATTTATGATTTGCTCATTGAAGAAAGCAGCTGTGCGCAGATTCTTGACTGGAAAACCTATCCTCAACCAAAAAACCGTCAATGGTTAACCCACGATTGGCAGACAAGGCTATATCTATATATATTAGCAGAAACCAGTGACTACTTACCAGAACAAATTTCGATGAGTTACTGGTTTGTCAAGTCTCAGTTTGGTCCTCAAAGCCTCAAGTTCACCTACAACCAACTACAACACGAACAAACTCGACAGGATTTAACCCAACAGTTAATCAAATTAACTCAGTGGCGGCAACGCTATGAGGCAGGAGAGCAATTTCCGCAAGTAGAAGTATCAACCGGTAGATGTCGTGACTGTAACTTTGCGGTTCGTTGTCAGCGAACTTCGGAAAGTTCGGCGATTAGCAGCAAAGACTTGCTACTCAATTTGGCGAATGTACCAGAAGTTTCGATTTAGGGATTGAGCCTTGGGCTTGCATTGATTTAATCTAAAATTGCTGAGAGCTGATAGTATGTAACATTTTATACACTCGTTATAGCTAAATAGAGTCTAGCTGAGGTATTATTTAACTCTGAAGATATATGCCTCCGGATGGCTGTAACTTGGCTCGTAAATAATAGCATACACCAAGAACAGGGAAATGCACTACAGTCTTCGGTAATTGGTACGACTAAGCATTATCTAACTTTTGTGAAGTTAGGTGCAACTATCATTAACACATCAGTGAGTGCTAAACCCAGGGTGATACCAAATCCATATTGATGGAACTTCTTGAGTCTAAGTAACTGACAATCAGGGCGATATTAACCTGCGTCTGAATCTGAGCAACTAATACTAATAATTTACGGGGTGACAAGCTAAAGGTCGTCATTTGTCATTTGTCATTTGTCATTTGTCATTTGTCATTTGTCATTTGTTATTTGTTAACAGTTTGTCTTCAAGGCAGATGATTTGTTGGCTGTTCGTTTCCTCTTTCTAGTCACCCCTTGAGGATTAAAAACCAAAATACAGGGCAATGGGAAACTAGCTAACTTTTTCTATGTTTCCCAGTTACTTCATTTAATGATGACTATTTGTACACAGTGTTTAATTTCACCAGGATGCTGAACGAAAAACATATTTATCAAAGCAAAAGGGATAAATCCCTAATGATTGGACTTAACATTTGGGCGCTGTTTGTTCTGTATGTAATTTATGCTACCATTAGTTTGCGTCTATTTTTCTCTACCTCTGGTGGCTGGGTGACATTTGTTGTATTTATTCTGATCGTCGGAGTCTACTATATTGCTAGTGGAATTGGTTTGTTGTTACGTGGAATTGTTCGTACCTATACTAGACGAACTAAGGTTAAATTAAAAAAGGGTTTACTTCCTTATATTGTTGGTCTGCAAACATTTGTTATTTTGTTTAACTACGATGTTTGTGGCGACAGTATCTGCTATCAAGGTTTTCTACCTAATATGTTGATAGATAACGGTATTCCTGTATTCCTTGATCCACCTTTTGTTTTAGTCTTGTTTGCTCTCATTTTGTACCTTGGTATGTTGGGTGTTTTCTTATTAGAACTAGGAGGGAAGTCATAGGTATTAGGTGTTAATGGTGTGACCAGGGAGATTTTATATTTTAGATTGTAGATTGCAAGCAATTGGTAATGGGCGTATGCAATTGGTAATGGGCGTATGCAATTGGATGAGGGCGTATGCAATTGGTAATGGGCGTATGCAATTGGTAATGGGCGTATGCAATTGGTAATGGGCGTATGCAATTGGTAATGGGCGTATGCAATTGGTAA
>JAAHGR010000810.1 GCA_010672425.1 Symploca sp. SIO2E6 | reverse complement strand
GTCAGTCACAGGAAGCGTCCGCCATCCAGGTGAGTATCCACTTGATGATGACATGCATCTATCGGATCTGATCCGCGCTGCAGGTGGACTTACCGAAGAGGCCTACACACTACAGGGGGAGCTGCTTCGTTATACCGACAACGGTAAGACACTTCGCGATTCGATACTCTTGGCCGTGCAGTTGGGTAGCACCCAAGGAGAAGGCATCCCCTTGCAGTCCTTCGATGAACTCAACGTCAAGCGCATCCCCGAGTGGCACGAAATACGTAAAGTCATCCTCGAAGGAGATGTGCGTTTCCCCGGTGAATACACCATTGAAAGAGGTGAGACGCTTTCGGAAGTGCTCGTGCGGGCGGGTGGTCTCACTCAGCTTGGACATGCGCCTTCAGCCCTTTTCCTACGAGAAAGCCTGCGTGATCAAGAAGCAGAAAACATTGAAAAGCTGAGGGAACGGCTTCGCTCGGAACTCGCAGCAATCGCTTTCCAAAAGGAGGTTTTCACTTCCGACAGCAGTGCCACCATAGAATCGCTACTCTCGCAGCTAGAGAACACGGAGGCTGTCGGTCGACTCGTCATTGACCTTCCAGCGATCCTGGAGGGCGTGACAGACATCACACTAAAGGACGGGGATCAGCTCATCATCCCACCAAAGCCTCAGTCGGTTACCGTGATCGGGAGTGTCAACTACCCTACCTCGCACCTGTTCGATGCTTCGCTGAACCGGAATCAGTACATAGCGCTCTCGGGTGGCTTCACACGCAATGCGGACAAGCGGCAGGTGTATATCGTCCGAGCCAATGGGCAGGTAGACATTGAGGAGCATTCTCGATTCTTCCCGAGGGGAGGAGTCATTGTTGCACCCGGAGATACTATCGTCGTACCCGTGAACGTTAACAAGATCCCCTCCTTGAAACTCTGGACCGTAACCTCGCAGATCTTCTATCAAATCGCTCTCGGCGCCGCAGCGGTGAATTCTTTCTAGCGCAGCTTTTGCTGCAATTGAAGATTGCTGACTTGTTTTGCCGCAAAGAACACGAAGAGCACAAAGATGGATGAGGAGATCGAAAACATCGCACGAGAGTGCATTGGAGCTGCAATTGAAGTTCACCGGGAACTGGGTCCTGGCTTGCTAGAATCAGCATACGAGCATTGTTTGCACTACGAATTGGCTCGTCGCGGTATCGAGTCGCGGCGCCAGGTTGCTCAACCCATTAGTCACAAGGAACTCAGCTTGGATGAGGGGTATCGAATCGATCTGCTAGTCTCGGAGACGTTGCTTGTAGAGCTGAAAGCTGTAGATCAAATTACCCCGATACATCAGGCACAGTTGATGACCTATCTGAAGCTGCACAATTCACGACTAGGCCTTCTGATCAACTTCAACTCGAGACTCCTAAAGGATGGTATAAGAAGGGTCATCCTATAGCGTCTTCCTTTGAGATCTTTGTGTTCTTTGTGGTTCAATTTCAAATGCAAGATTCAAGTCCACCTCCTAACTACCAGCATTATAACCATCTTTCAGAGGAAGACGAGCTCTCACTCATCGACCTGTGGAACATCGTCTGGAGACGAAAGTGGGCCTGGCTGACCTTTGGTCCGCTCTTTGGCATCATTGGCATGTTCTACGCTCTCGCGCAGCCAATCCTCTTCAGGGCCGAGACCACGCTCGCGCCCGCTGACGAGGAGCAATCGAGTGGCGGCCTCTCTGCACTGGCAGGACAGTTCGGCGGTCTTGCCTCTTTGGCAGGTGTCAGCATCCCCGGTGGAGGTTCCGTCGAAAACGCAATCGCCACCCTGAAGTCGCGTCGGTTTCTCATTCCATTCCTAACCAAAGATGAAAACCTCAAGACACTCTTCATGGATGATTGGGACACGGAATCCAAATCATGGATAACACCATCCGATCGGCGCACAGATAGCAATCGTCCCACGGATCTGGAGGCCTACGAGAAATTCACCGACGGAATCCTCTCCGTCTCCGAAGACAAGAAAACGGGCCTCGTCAATGTATCCATCGAACTGCGCAACCCTGAAATCGCTTCAAAATGGGCCAACGAGATCGTCGAAGCGCTCAACGCTCACTTGCGCGAACAAGCACAAGCAGAAGCCCAAGCGAATCTCGAATTCTTGAATACACAGCTGAAACAGACAAGCATCATAGAGATCCGCGAAGCCCTGTACGGCTTGATCGAATCGCAAACCAAGAACGCCATGCTGGCGAACGCCAAGGAAGACTATGCCTTCAAAGTTATCGATCCGGCAGTGACTCCGGAAGTGCGCTCAAAGCCAAAGCGAAGCCTGATCGTAATCGCCAGCGGCCTGCTAGGTGGATTCTTTGGCATCTTCCTCTGCTTTGCACTCCACCTCGTGGATACAGCCAAGCGAGGGGGAGAGGAGAAGGTGTCTTGACCACAAGGCCGCAAAGAACGCGGAGGACGTTCACCCTGAGTGCAGCTATTGCGGGGCGGGGCCCTTCACAAATTCCAGACCTGAACGGATAGGGCCTTCGAACCTTCATCGATCGGGAACGATGTCGGTGTCCGACAGGCGATGTTCATCCGGGTAACATTTTCTACCCCTAGTCTCTCAGAAACCTCCTTCATTGAAGCCAAATCGGATACGTCCGGTTGCGGATTCCATTTGGCATCCAAAAGCTGAAAAGCCCGCCCTTTCCTGATCCGCCAAATCCGCCTCGCTCGGCAAATCTAAGTTCGAATACCTGAAATCAGGAAACCCAATTTGGCCAGCGACTGGAGAAGTGAAAAGCTAAGACCTAAGAGTGAAAAGCTGAGTGAACCCACCACGGCGAAATCGCCGACCCCGACCAGGTTATTCCGTTCTTAATTTTTCACTTTTCACTCTTCGCTTTTCAAGACGGGCAGCGCCCGCCTTGATCAACCCAAAACCCAAAATCTGACACCTCATACCCGATCAGTAGTCAGCGACTGACTGAGCCGTCTTGCTTCCAAACGAAACGATCTTCTTGCTGGTAGCGGCTTCTTCAACGTCCGTGGACTCGGAAGGAACCTGAGACTTCCAAGCTGGACTAGAGAATTCAGGCACGTATTCGGGCACGAACTCGTGGAGTTTTTGCTTGATTGCATCACCATCCGAGCTCGAAAGGAGGATCCGTATATCATTCAGAAAAGAACGGACCATTCTCTCAGGCTCTATCCTTCCCGAGAACCTGAAAACCTTTCGATTTTCAGTGAGCTCAAGCGTTTCCTGGCCGTACTGAAGTTCTTCATACAATTTCTCGCCAGGACGAAGACCTGTGAATGCGATCTCGATGTCTTCGCCGAGTTGAAGGCCGCTCAACTTGATCATCTGTTTTGCGAGGTCCAAGATCTTGACAGGTTCACCCATGTTCAGGACGAAAATTA